>NZ_WEZF01000011.1 GCF_009177065.1 Tautonia marina | reverse complement strand
TGCAAAGCTTGCGAATCGTCAAACCCGTCCCTGCTCGCGTCGTCACGATGCCTCGCACAGGTGAGAACAGGCCGCCCCTTCGAGCGGCCCGCGTCAAGGTGTGACTCACCGGCGACAAGGGACATAATACCGAGGAATCGCGGCGGGTCAACACCCTCGTGAAAAATCGTTTTGAAGGAAAGGGGTAGAGGTGGGTCCGGCTGGTCGATAGTAGGTGACAGGAGAGGTGGTTTGCTGAGGAAACTCTTGGGGGTTGTGACCGGATCGGACGCGGAGGAGAACAAGGAATTCTCCTGATCGAGATGTCGTGGGCCTGACCGGAATTCAAGGCCGCAGACACGAATCCAAGGGTCCAGGGAGGGGTCCGGACGTGCCCGTCGCCATGCCAACGCAGACGGACTGGCTGAGGAGCGTTCTCTTTGATCGCGGCTATCTGGGCCGGATCAAGGGGGAGGGAATCAAGGTCTATCTGGTCATGGTCGCCGCCTGCGGGGGGCGGCCGGACCGGAGCGTGACGATGAGCCTCAGCCAGTTGATGGACCGCACGGCCCTGTCGTGCCCGACGGTCATCGACAGCCTGGCCCGGCTCGAAAAGCTCGGCCTGGTGGTGCCGACGACCCGGCAGCGGGGGAAAGTCAAAACCTATTACGTGGCGGACCCGCCGGAGCCGGAGCAAGACCGGGACCCCCTGTCTCTCTAAGTTCCGCGTGGAGCGATCGGGCAAAGGCCCCTATTGGCCAATACGTCCCCGATTGCCGACGCCCCGAGCCCCCCCGAACCCAAGCGACCGCAATACGGCCATGGACTGGTACTTCTTCCGTGTCGAGCACGACCTGCTTCGCTCCGAGGCGTTCCGATCGCTCGGCGGTTCGGCGATCAAGGTCTATCTCGTCATTGGTCTCTACGCGGACTTCGGCACCGGCTGGGCCTACCCGAGCATCCGAACGATCGCCAAACAAGGCGGAATGAGCCGTCAGACCGTGCTCGACGCCATCGCCGAGCTGACCCGAGCGGGCCTGCTGGCCACGAGCAAGTCACCAGGCAAGGCGACAGCCTACAAGATTCTTCGCAACGCTCCGGAACGGCCGAGCAAGGCCAGGAGCAAGGTGTCCCAGAGTTCGCGCCGAGCTGTCCCAGAATCTTTTGAAGGACCCCCGAGAGCCGTCCCATTTTCTTTAGAACTCGACCCGTTCAGCGTCCCAGAATCTTCAGAACCCGAGGCCCGGGAATTCGGCCGCGGCGGCCGAGCAGATAGGCCCAAACAAGATCCAGCAACGAGAGAAGAAGAAGACAACACAAGCATCCCGATTCCGGGAACGCCCTTCCGGATCACGGCCGAAGGGAAGTTGCTTGTTGCTGTTGATCTTCAGGAGTTGTTGACGGAACAGGGACTGCCGAAAAAACTCGCGAAGAAACTCGCCACCCAGAAAGAGCCACAGGACGTGGCAAAGGTCCTGCTCAACGCCCTGTTCCTGCAAAGCCAGGGGAAGCTCCAAAATGGTCCCGGATACATCCGGGCCGGAATCGAGGACGGCTACGAACTGTTGCCGCAAGTGGCGACCAAATTGGAAGTTCGGCGCAGGCAACTGGAAGAGCATCTTCGATCGGTCGCCGTCCGCCGCGATCGAGAACGCCGCGACGAACAGCGTGAATCCGAGGAAGAAGCCATCAGCCTCCTCATCGAACGCCTGCATCCGGAGGAGCTGCAACGCCTCGTCGATCGGGCCGTGGACGAGCTCCCCGAGCCGATCGTCCGGCGCAACCCGACCCTCTCCAACCCCTTCGTTCGGGGCAAGGTTTACGAACTGGCCGGCGGCGAACCGCTCAACTGAGTCAGGCAGTCGGGCTGGATCTCGTTTTTGTCAAAGGGTTTGCGCATCACAAGCAGGTCGCGGACCTGGCCAAGCAACCGACCGTCGCGCCGGGCTCGCTCGACGTGCTGAGGCAGGTACGCGCCGTCCATCGGGCAACTAATGCGGCGGATCGGCACGAAACCGGCGCCGGTAAGGGCCGCATAGCCGAGAAACCCGTGGTCGATGTAGCCGACCCCGGCGGGCAGGTCCTTCTCGGTCTGGTTGGCCAGGAGCAGGGCGATATGGCCACCGGGCCGGAGTGTGGCGAAAGCGCTCGTTGCCAGTGTGTTCAAAAAGGCAACCCAGCCGGTCAGGGGCTCGGGTTCGACCCCGAACGCCGCGTACGGCTCGGCGAGCATGGTATGGTAGGGTGGATCGCAGAACACGAGATCGCATTCGCGGGTTTCAAGCGGAAAGCCATGCCTTACGTCGAGCTGTCGGATTTCTGGGCGTGCAGGATCGAGGTCATACGCAAGGCAGCGGCGGCCCATGGCCTCGCAGACGTCGAGCGTCGTCCCGCCACCGGCCATCGGGTCGACGACCAACGCTCCCGGCTCGGTGAAGTAATGCAGCGTATGCGAGACGATCCCGGCCGGAATCGATCCGGGGTGCGGGATGCCGTAGGCCGGGTCGCGCCGGAACGCCCAGACGTCGTACGGCGTCGGTCGGAATCCGGTCGTCAGGCGGGTCCGGCGGCGGAGGTCTTTGTAGGCGGCGTGGACCGACTTGGTCCCGGCGTCGAGCTGGGCCAGACCGCTCCGCGCTCGGGAGTCTCCCGAGGTGGCTGCCTTCCAGACCGCTCGGGCCTGCCGGTAGAGGTCCTTGCCGCCGAGCCCGATGGCCCGCGCAATGGTCTCGTCGGTTCGACCGCTCCGACCGTCGGAATTCCGACACTCGGCGCCGCTGCTCCTGAGGTTGGCGTCTCGTCGCCGACGGGCCTCGGGGGCGAGCAGGGCTTCGAGCGCGTCGGCCTCGCGCATCAGTTGACTGAACGTCTTGCGCCGCTGACGGTTGTAGTCGAGGATGGCCCGGCGTCGGCTCGACCCTCGGGGGACCGCGCGGACCTCGCAGGGGACCGTCTCCAGACCCAACCTCCGGGCGCAGGCCAGCCGCCGATGGCCCGAGAGCAGCTCGAAGCCGTCGGCCTCGGGAGCCGCGACCAGAGGCACAAGGATGCCCCCCTGGCGGATGCTGTCGAGCAGGCCGTCGTCGTCGATCTCGCGGTCGGGGTCGCCGTAAAGGCTGATGCTGAATCGGCTTGGGCGGATCGCCTCGATCGGCAGGTGATGCACGCCGGCGGGAGCGTCGAGGGTGATCATGGCGGGACGTCCGTGTCCTTGGGGGGCCAGTTCGAGTTGGTTCCGGACCTTAGCAGGGATCAGGGATCGCGTCCAGATCGCTCGCAAGGGGTGCTGAGTGGGCAATCGCGGGAGATTTCGGTAGCTTGGAGTGGCATCGCCCCCCCTTGCCCCCCCGAACCCGACCGAAGAACCCACGCCAACAACCATGCCCACCATCCTCGACGAGATTGTCGCCACCAAGCGCAGGGAGGTGGCCGAAGCGAAGCGGCGGATGCCGCTCGACGAGCTGGAAATCCAGGCGAGCGAGGCCCCTCCCGTGCGGAACTTCCGCGAGGCCCTCGAAGGCCCGGGGCCGATCCGCCTGATCGCCGAGGTGAAAAAAGCCAGCCCCTCGGCCGGCGTCATCCGCCCCGACTTCGACCCGGTCGCCATCGCCAGGACCTACCAGGCCCACGGGGCCGACTGCCTGAGCGTCCTGACCGATGTCCCGTATTTCCAGGGGCATCTGTCCTATCTCGCTCGCGTCCGGGCCTCGGTGGCAATCCCGATCCTGCGCAAGGACTTCCTGATCGACGAGTACCAGGTGGTCGAGGCCCGCATGGCCGGGGCCGACGCCGTCCTGCTCATCGCCGAGATCCTCGACGACGCCCAGCTCGCCGCTCTGCTCTCCCGGACCCGATCCCTCGGCATGACCGCCCTGGTCGAGATCTACGAGGAGGCGAACCTCGACCGCGTGCTGGCCGCCGGGGCCGACCTGGTCGGCATCAACAACCGCGACCTCACCCGATTCGAGACCGACCTGGAGCACACCTTCCGACTCCGCCCGAGGGTCCCCGAGGGGGTCCTCCTCGTCTCCGAGAGCGGCATCCGGGGCCGATCCGACGTCGAGCGCCTGGAAGCTGCCGGCGTCGATGCGATCCTCGTGGGAGAGTCCCTCATGCGATCCCCCGACATCGGCCGCGCCGTCGACGAGCTGCTCGGCCTGCCTTCGACCGTCCCGCCGGGGCCTTGAGCGTTCGAGAGGTCGATCCGAGCCGATCGCCTTCCCCTGGCGGCGGCATGACCTCGCGAAGCCGATCCCACCGGGGTACGCTGCACCATGATCGGGTGCTTCAATGCGTCTCGCGGTTGTGCCACGGCGATCCCCCTCGGATCCAAGGGAACCTCTCATGTCGATTCGATCTTCGCTCTCGCGTCGCCGATTCCTCCAGCGGGCCGCCGCCGTTTCCGCGGCGCCCTGGATCGTGCCTCAATCCGTCTTCGGCCGAAACGGCTCGGCCCCCAGCGAGCGGATTCGCCTTGGCTTCATCGGCATGGGCAAGCAGAGCCAGTACCACCTTCGTTGGTTCCTTGGCCAGGATGACGTGCAGGTGCTCGCCGTCTGTGACGTTGACACCACTCGCCGCGACGACGCCAAGGCGAAGGTCGATGCGAAGTACGAGAACTCCGACTGCGCCTCGTACAACGACGACCGCGAGCTGATCGCCCGAGACGACATCGACGCTGTCGTCATCTGCACCCCCGACCACTGGCACGCCATCACCATCCTCGAGGCCTGCAAGGCCGGCAAGGACATTTACTGCGAGAAGCCGCTGACCCTCACCATCCACGAGGCAAAAGCCTGCATCGACGCCGTCAAGGCCCACGACATCGTCTTCCAGACCGGCAGCCAGCAGCGCTCCAGCCCCGAGTTCCGCAAGGCCTGCGAGGTCGTCCGCAACGGCATGATCGGCGACATCAAGAAAGTCCTTGTCGATGTCGGCGGCCCGAGCCACTGGTGCGACCTCGGTGAGGAACCGCTCGAACCCGGCCTCGACTGGGACCGCTGGCTCGGCCCTGCCCCCAAGCGCCCCTACCACGAGGTCCTCAGCCCCCGAGGCGTCCACGACCACTACCCCAACTGGCGGGCCTTCCGCGAATACTCCGGCGGCGGCATGACCGACTGGGGCGCCCACCACTTCGACATCGCCCAGTGGGGCCTCGGCATGGACCACTCCGGCCCCTCCGAGGTCATCCTGCCCGACGACCCCAGCGCCGACCGCGGCGTCACCTTCCTCTACCCCGGCGGCATCGAGGTCATCCACGGCCCCGGCGGCGGCGTCACCTTCATCGGCACCGAGGGGGAGGTCTTCGTCAATCGCGGCCAGTGGCGCACCACCCCCGAGTCCCTCAAGGAGGCCGACATCCCCGCCGACGGCGTCCACCTCTACGACTCTCCCGGCCACCAGCGCGACTGGCTCAATTGCATCCGCGAGCGTCGCCAGCCCATCTGCGACGTCGAGGTCGGCGCCCGATCCGTCACCGTCTGCCACCTCGGCAACCTCGCCTACTGGCACCGCCGCTCCCTCCGCTGGGACCCCTCCTCCTGGTCCTTCCTCGACGACACCGACCCCTCCCTGCTCGACATCGACCGCCGCGAGCCCTACCTCCTGCCCACCCTCTGATCGGGTGGCCGAGACAAGCCCCGTAGGGTGGTGTCAAGCAACGCGAAGCCCCACCTTCCGACCGCCGCTGGCCCGGACAACACCACGCTGTCTGGGCGGCGAACCCGCACGAGTTCGAAGCGGATGCCTCGCCTCTCATCCACGCCAGGCCTCATCGGGACACCTCGTATCGCTTCATGATCCGGACAACTCGGACGTTGTCTGGGGCTCCCGCAGAAGTACTTTTTACCCAAGCAGCTCATAGCGTTCTGGAAAAAACATAGGATGCCTTCCTACGCCATAGTTTTGCGCATCTAACCTACTCTTGATGATCTCGATCACCGCTTGCCTATATTCGTGTTCGGTCGAGGCATCATTGAGCATCGGATAACTCCTGACAAATTGATCTGGCTCTACCGGTCCGTACTCGTCTTGATTCGCATGCCAGACCTCAAGTAGGTGCAGGGGCTGACTCTCCCCCAAGTTTCTGAAGAGCTTGATGTGCCTGGAAGGACGGTCAAATGATGGGAGAATGATAATATTTGCGCTCATGGACGAAGGCAATGGCTCTGGGTTGCGAGACACTCGGCCGGTCAACGTGTAGATAGGCCCTCTCAGAAAATTGACCCGGCACGACTGCTGGAACGCGTCCCTGAGCCGGCATGCCAGCGAGTATCGGATCGCGTTCTCCCGATCCAAGGATGATTCATTCAGCACCATTTCAACTTCGCCCGCGAGACGTTCGTCACCGACCAGCGGCGCATTCGCTTCGAAACAGAGGTCCAGCCTCCATTGATGCCGACGAATCGAAAAAGGGACATCCAATTCAGCCATTGGTGCTCTCGCGGATGGTTTCGGTCGTTCCACTCGTGCCACCTCGGCACAGGCAACTCACCGACCTGTGGAGTATTGCACGTCCAATCGCTGATATCCACAGGCGATTTCAAGAAAGAACCCATCTCATCGAGCCCGGATCATCCAGGAAAATCCGAGGCCGACCAGAGGTCGATCCGGCAGGCCGAGTGCACCCGCGTCCGGTGGCCCTGGTGCCTTCACATGAGACCTCGCCTGGCAGGCATTTCCAGGCTCTGCGTGACCCAGGCCCAGTCAAAGTCAATCGGTCGTAAAAGGCCGGTCACGCGGCGCGTGACCCTCCTCTCAAGATACTCAGGAGGCTCCACCGTCGGCCGACCCTCCCGCACTCAGACAAGGTCATCAGGCACCCCAGTCGCCTCATGAGCCCCCTTTCCCTCTCTGGGCAATCTCGGCAAACCTGGAAAGTTCTTTTGAACCAGACAATTGATTTTTTAAACCGCCCATGCCATGGTTGATCCGACGTGACGGCAACGACGCTCGATGACGAGGGGAACGGCCATGCGACGAGGGACGCATCGAAGGCGGGCTTCCGGGCGGGTCCGGCGGTTCGAGTTGCTCGAACTGGAGCCGAGAGCCTTGATGACGGCGATCCTGGTGCCGGGGCAGTCGGATGGACCGCTGCATCAGCCTCCTGAGATCCGGAGCGTCGACGGCGTCCTTCGCGCCGAGGCGACGATCACCCGGGCGGGTATGCCCGGCTCGGGTCGGCCGGTGCTCTGGGGGGGCGAGCCGATCTTCTCCAACCCGAACCTCACGCCCGAGATCCCGCCCCAGTCTCCCCGGCCGAACGCCAACTTTGCGGCAGGCTATCAGTTCACCACGGCCGACGGCGTCGTCTTGCCGCCGCAGTTCCCGGCCCCGACCCTCCGCATCGAGCCGGGCGACGTGCTCGACCTGACCTTGCACAACGCCCTCGGTGACGACCCGCCGGACCCCCCGCCGCCGGCCGTCACCTATATCACGAATCTGCATGCGCACGGATTCCTTGTCAGCCCGCTCGGCGACGGCGACAACGTCTACCGCCAGATGCTCCCCGGCGGCAGCTACCGGACCCGGATCGAGGTGCCGACCACCCAGCAAGCGGGGGTCAACTGGTACCACACCCACCAGCACGGCTCGACCGCCGACCAGGTCTACGGCGGCCTCGCCGGGTTTTTCCAGGTCGGCGACGCCCTCGACCCCTGGCCGGATCTGGTCGGCAACTACGATGAGCGCCTGCTCGGCCTGACCCTGGTCAACGTCGCCATCGACCCCCAGACCGGCGAGCGGATGCCCGCGAACCTCGGCTACACCAAGCGGCAACAGCCCCCCTACGGCCAGGACTGGCAGAAACTGATCAACGGCCAGTTCAACCCCGAGATCACTCTCCGCCCCGGCGAGACGGAAATCTGGACCTTCTCCTCGATCGGCCGCAACGGCTTCTACAACCTCGGGATCGTCGATGCCAACGGCGAGAACGGCTGGGCCGGCACCGTGATCTCGCACGACGGCAACAGCCACGACCTCATCCCCCGCCCCGTTTCGCTCGCCTTGCCAACCCCGTACCTCGTCGAAGGCCCCACCTTCGTCGCCCCTGGCGCCCGCCTCACGATGGCCGTGACCGCCCCCCAGGAACCGGGCACTTACTACCTCGTCGACAACCTCGCCCCGAACATCAACCCGCTCGACACCTTCTTCGCCCTCGCCACTATTCAGGTCGAGGGCGACCCCGTCACCGAGCCCCCGCCTGTCTTCTCGCCGGTCGGCACCATCCCCGAGGTCTACCACCTCCCCCCCGACCATCAACGCACTTTCACTTTCGACATCGAAGGGAACGTCTTCACGATCAACGGCTCCGCCTTCCCCGACGGCCCGATCGTCTCGATCCAGGCCGGGCAGGTCGAGGAGTGGACCCTCGTCAACGCCTCGGGCGTCGATCATCCCTTCCACATCCATCAGACCGACTTCGCGGTCATCTCCATCAATGGCGAGCCCGTCTCCTTCGATGGTTCGGGCACTTATCCCTACGTCTCTGAGCGCGACACCATCACCATCCCCGCCAACGGCGAGGTCGTCATCCGCTGGCGGGTCACGCCCCACCTGGGCAAATATGTCTTCCACTGCCACATCCTTACGCACGAAGACGCCGGGATGATGATGTCTGTCCTCGCCGGCCCGAACGAAGACCAGCGCCGGATTGCCCTCGGTGCCGCTCGCGGCGGCGGTGGATCGGTCCTCGTCCAGGACGGCAACGGCGAGCGCGTCGGCGTCGTCAACCCCCTGCCCCGAGGCTGGACCGGCGGGGTGGCCACCGCCGTCGGCGACCTGACCAGCGACCTCGTCCAGGACATCGTCACCGCCCCGAACGCCTTCGGCGGCGGCGGTTGGATCGTCGCCTACGATGGCCAGGACCTCCGCCCGATCCTCCGCTTCCGCCCCTTCCCCGAATCGCCCCGCGCCGGCATGAACCTGGCGGTCGGCGACCTCGACCGCGACGGACGCGCCGAGATCGTCGCGGCCCGCATCGGCCCCGGGCCGAGCCTTGTCCGCATCTTCGACGCCGACGGCACCCTCCGCCGCGAACTCGTCGGCACGCTCCCCGGTCAGTTCCCCCGAGGGGTCACCATCGCCTCGGCCGATTTCAACGGCGACAATTATGACGACCTGGCGATCGGCGCCGGCCTCGGCCGCGCCCCCCTGGTCGTCGGCCTCGACGGCTACTCCCTCGGCGGCGATCCCCACACCGTTCCGGTTCGCCTCTTCGAGTTCAATGCCCCCGGCAATACCTGGTCTGGCGTGCAAGTCGCCGGCGGCTACTACGACCCGAGGACCCGCCCCGGCCTGCTGGCGAACCTCATCACCACGCCGATCCTCGGCCCCGATGCCGGCCAGGTGACCGTCTGGAATGTCGCCCGCAGCCTTGGCTCGTACCACGGCATGAGCGCTTCCCACGCTTCAGGATCTCATGACGCCTCGATGCGCCCCGCTCCCGACGCGCTCGCCACCTTCCGCCCCCTCGGCCGACGTCCCGCGCTCGGCCTCCGGCTCCAGGTCAGCCGCCTCGGTTCGCTCGGGCTCGATGCCCTCGTCGCCTGGCTCCGCCCCCATTTTCCGACTTACGTCAACATCGACGACCAGGGGACGATTCGCGACCTTCACCCCCCGCGCTCCTGAACCCTTCGCCTGGTCGTCTTGATCCTCGATGCGACACCAGGCGGCGCACAACGCGCCGCCTGGTGTCGTCAGGCCCACCGAATCATCCGTCGGTGGCCGACGATCAAGGCGACACTTCGATCGGCCAGGACGATGGCCTCGTCGTTCCTCTGGCATCAGCACTCAGTCGTCAACACGAAAAAGGGGCCACCGGTCGCACCATCGCGACCGATGACCCCTTAACGCATTCCTACCGATCGACGCCCGAAGGTGTGATCGATCGCTCAGCAATCAGAACTGGTCGGCGCTGATCACTTCGCCGCCGTTGATGGTCCCGAGGGCCCACCAGGTCGGCAGGTTGACCGTGTCCTTGACGAACCGGACCGAGCCGTCTGCCATGCAGACGTTCACGCCACCCGGGTGCAGGCTCGTCGCGTTCGACGTGCCCCACATGTCCTGGCCCCAGGTCACCCAGTCGTTGTTGCCGCAGTTCCGCGAGTTCGGCGCGCCGGTGTGCTGGTAGCCGCCGTAGTTCGAGTAGGCCGGGTAGACCCGGAACCAGCCCGAGGGCTCGTGGGCATTGCCGGTCGCCGTCGTGGTGATGGGCAGGTTCTTGCAGGCGTTGATCATCGCCAGCACGGCGTCAGGATTCCGCACGTCATTGCCGCGGCCCTGGCTCAGGCCGGTCCGGAACCAGACGCGGAGGAAATCGTTCGGGTTGTTGTTGCCGGCATTGACGCTGCCGACGCCCGAGTGGGCCGTCAGCTTCTCGCTGAACGCGGCGGTGTTGCTGGTGCCGTCGACGATCTTCGAGATCGTCACGATGCCCGCACCCCGCGCGTCTTCCGGCCAGGCCTGCCGGGTCGGGCCGAACACGCCGTTGTACCCGCGGACCGCGTGCGGGCCGCCCAGGTTCCCCACGTAGTTCGCCTGCGAGACGTTCACCATCCGTCCGTCAGACGGGCAGGCAAACGTGCCGATCTGCGTGTTGAACACCGTCGTGTTCATTGCATAAAACAGGTTGCCCTGGGCATTCGGATGCACCGCGCCGGCGTTGTAGGCCGCGTACATCGTCCCCTGCTCAATGAACTGGAGCAGCGCCAGGTGGCCGCTCGGCGTCCAACCCCAGCTATCAATCGGCGAGGGGTTGATCGACCACGGAGCAAAGCAACCGTGGGTACTTTCGTAGTTGTGCAGCGCCAGGCCGATCTGCTTCAGGTTATTCGAGCACTGCGCCCGACGGGCCGCCTCACGAGCCGACTGTACGGCCGGAAGCAACAGTGCGATGAGTACCCCGATAATCGCGATCACTACCAGCAGTTCGATCAGCGTGAAGCCGCGAGAGTGCGAACGCTTCATCAATGAATCTCCGAATGAGGAAAAGACCGACTGCGAAACATCAGAACAGAACGATTCGGGAGAACGTGAAAAGGAGACGAATCACAAGGATGTGATTGGTTGTGAAAATCATTGGAATCGATGAACGGCCGTTTGCTCATCGAACATCGACTTCAAGACGATGGAACGAGAGAGGGAGGGCGAATGCCGGCCAGTGAGCTCCGCCGGCACCGGGCCGATCCATCAAGGTGTGGTTGATGCCGCTCCGGTCGGTCCTGAAACCGACCATGCGGCACGACTCGAACAGCTTACTGTCCGCCGCCGGGTGCTTCTGGGCCGGCAGCCCCACTGACCCCTTCATGACCGCCGCCCACCGTGGCGGAATGTTCTTCGGGAGCCGTTCCGGTCTGCGTTGCTCCGGAACCACAGCCTGATATCAGGGTGAGGCAAGCCGCCAGCGAAAGTCCAACCAGAGCGCGGGACATCAATCGGTGCATCATCACTCCTCTGCGGAGAGAGGGCTGTTGATTCCCCAAAGATCGAGCGTTTGGGGATGGTGACAGGATGAACCCGGTCCATTCATTCGAAGAGGAATGCCCTGGGGTTCTCGGTCGGCCCAGCGTTTGTGCGCCTGAACCAATTGGAAAATCTAGCACCCCCTGATTTCACCTGCAAGAGGCGATTTCCTCAAATCGTCAAAAAACTCCCCGGTTTCGGGGAGAATTCTTCGAATTCGTGGGAGAAATCCTGATTGCATGAGCAGGCTTGATGTCTCCCCGATTTGGTGCCATAGAATGCCCATCAACGTTCGGGTCGCGTTTCCAGGGACTCACACGGAAAGTGATCGAATTCCGGGAGCGTTTCACGTCCTCCTGACGTGGATTCCGTCCCGATCGCCTCCGGAATTTGTGCTTAAATCGACCGATCGCCCCGATGATTTCAAGGGGGAGCCCGATTGCTGGCCCCACCTCGGTTGCCCCGGCATGGAAGGGGACGTCGATTCAAAAAATTATCACACCCGAGACGCGGCTCCCTGCGAGGCGAACACCATGAACCCGCACCCAGGCCCCGAATACGCCAACCCCCCCACCCCTGACCTGCCCACCAGTGCCCTCACCCACGGCCTGACCGCCCAGCGCCCCCTCTGCGCCGAAGAAGTCGAACGCATGCAGGTCCTCGTCGCTTCCTGGACGAGCAAAGCCATGCCTGAAACCCCTCCCGAGGAAGCCCTCATCGCCTCCGCCACCATCGAGTATGTCCGTGACCTCCGTTCCGTCGATGCCGAGGAAAGCCGCCTCAAGCCCGGCGCCCAGCAAACGCTGCGCGACTGTCGCGATCGCAAGCAACACGCCGTCCGCAGCCGCGCTCAGGAGCTCAAACACGATCCTGCCGACGTCGTCGCCGATCGTCATGAAACCGCCTTCGGCATCGACTGGATGCTTCGCCACTGGCGGCACCTTCGCGCTCGGCTTGCCTCCGGCTCGGGCTGGGCTCTAGACCACCTTGTCATTTGCCATGCACCTGCTTGGCCACGAGACCTCCCCCCCGCTCGACCGCGCCAGCGCACCGGGCCTCGTCTGGTTCCTCACCGCCGCCGCCTTCCCAAAGACCTTCCAGCCCGTCTCTGAGACGCCCGACGATAATGACGCCCACGAGCAGAAGATGATGCAACGCTTCCGCGCGCATCATCCCGAGCGTCCCACCTCCGCGACTCCGCCGACCGATTCCCGAAACGAACCCCCTTCGACGCCCTCATCCTCCCCGGGCGGTCGACGCAAACCTTTGCCCGGTCTTGAGCTTCGCAACGAGGCCGGGAGTGGCTCCTCGACGCGCGATCGGCGCACCGTGCCGCGCACCGACGCCGATCGAACCGCTCCCGACGGCCCGATCGGCCGTCCCCAGGCCACCCCCCGAGCCCCGCTCGACGGCCCGAAGACGCCATAAGCTGCCCGCAATCGCATCCCGAATCGCCTGGAAGGGGGCAGGATGGCCCCCTTCGCGCCTCCGGTCCGTCCCCTCGATTCGGCAATCGCCCCCTGGTCTTTCCTGGATTCGGGATCGCGCCGGGCAAGCTCGCCGAGGACTGCCAGGGGGCTCCACGCCTCGGCCGGGGCACCTACACGGGCAGCGGTGGGTTGGGGGCGTGCGGGTAGTTCGCAGGCGCGTAAGCGATGGCCAGTTCCGGAGTTTCCAGGGTCCGCCCCCCTTCGAATCGCGAGGTCAACGCGCGGTCGAGGATGCCGGCGGTCAACAGGGTCCGCTCGACCGGATACGTTGGTTGGCCGGTGTGGATCATCTGCTCGATGGCGTGCAGCAGGAAGGCGAAGTGGGGGTAATGCGGCTCGGTCCGCTCCTCGGCTCGGGTGGCGAGGGGCTCGGCCTCTCCCCCAAGCTGCACCGCGACCCGGCAGAAGGTCACCACCCCCTCAAGCATCAGCACCGCCCCCTGAAACCCGTCGAGGTAGTCGAACAGAAAGAGGGCCGAGCCTTCCGTTTGGAATGATTGCGGGTCGAAGCTCGACGCCTCGGGGGCCACTCGCAGGGCCGCGTCGAGCAGATCGCGCCGAACCCTTCCCTGGGCAATGGCCTCGCCGATCGCCTCGCCACTGAGACAGGCGACCGATTTGACCCCCGTCTCCCCCCCTTTGCGACGCTCAACAAAGCATTGATAGAGTTCCAGCGTATGAATCCCATAGATGTCCAGGCCCGAGTATCCGACCCCGACGGCCGCCTCCAGGTCGCTTGCCATTGGCAAGGCCAGGTCGGGCGATCGGTAGCTGAGCGGCAGCGACGAGCCGGCCATGAAGGGAATGCCGAGCCGCTGGGCCGTCTCGTACATCCAGAGCGCATCGTCCCAGGTCGGGCCGAGGTGCTTGTCGCTGAAGACCGGCACCACCCGGCCATATTTCTCGAAGGTCCGGGCGATTCCTTCAAAGAACCGCCTGCGGGGGTAGAGGTGCTGCCCCTTGTCGTTGTACGGATAGGAGCCGTGCTCCCCAATGCTGATCACCCCCTCGACCGCGATTTGGCCGGTGCCGAGCGTCAGCGCCTCCTCGATCGTCGGCACGATCGGCACGCCGTACTTGGCCGCCAGTTTCGGCCCCAGGTCGTCGGGTTCCACCTGATCCAGATAGATCGCCGAGAGGGTCAACGCCGGTCCCGGCCCTCCGTCGTTCCGCCAGCCTTGAAGAATCCGGCTCAGCAAGACATCCGCATGCAAGCCGTTGTTGTAGCGCGTGACCACCCCCGCCACCGGCTTCGGCTCGGGGCCGACCGGCCTCGCCATGGCCGATCCTGGGCAAAGCGCCGAGCCAATCGCCACGCCGGCCGACGTTCCCAGGGTTCGCAGCGCCGATCGTCGTGTCACGCGGAGGTCTTGACTCATCATGCGGTTCCTTGTTCCCTTCCTGGCCTCGTTTGCCCATTCGCCCATCCTAGCCGGGCCGAGCCGCCAGGGCCATGCCGTGTCGCGTGGCTCCGGAGCCGAGCCTCGCGGCAGTCAATCCGCGCCGATCGCTCGGTCAGATCAGACCGCCAGGGGGACGGGTATGCACTGGCGGCCGAGGGCGGCGCCGGATACGATGATTTTGATGGGACGTGTCTCTGCTCGCGAAGGGCGAGGCCGATCCGGCCATGGAAGCCCCGGCCATGCTGTGCGATGGCGCATCATGGGCGGGGTTGTTCCGTTTCCGAGGGGCCGAACCCGATCGGTGGCTGGAATTCGGTGCCGGCCTGGCGAGCGGTCGCGTTCCCGACCCGAGTGGCCTCGATCGACGAAAGCGAGGGGAACAATGAAACGGGGATCTTGGATGACGGCAGGGCTGGCGTTGCTGGCCTTTGGAATGGTGGCCATCGACACCGGCGAGGCCCGGGGGCAGTGGGCCGAGGTTTCCACCGTTCGCTACGGGCTGTTCGGTCGGCCGAGGTCGATCGAAACCCGCCTGGTACCGACCGTCAGCGTGGTTCCGACCACCACCGTGGTCTCGTCGGGCACGATCATCAGCGAGCCGGTGGTCGCCACCCGCTACGTCCAGGCCGTGCCGACGGGCTCAGTCATCGCGTCGCGGTACGTCACGTACGATCCGGGCTTGGTGCCGACGACCTACGTGAGCCGTTCCTATCCGGTGGTTTCCACCGGGGTCATCACCTCGGCGCCGGTTGTTCGGTCTTACGTGCCGACGACCGTCCGCGTGCTGGAGCCGACGGTCTACATCCTGCCCTGATTCCGTGGCAGCGATCGCGCGCACCTTTGCCTCGCCGATCGCCCCGAGATGACACGAACCGCCCCGATGATAGCCACTTCAACCCTCTCCCCGCGGGTCGGGGAGAGGGTGACCGGAGGCCGGGTGAAGGGTTCAATCCGCGTGAGAACCGCCAGCCGCCCTCACAAACCGCTCGATCCGGTCACGAGCAGGGCGGCCGACTGAATGCGGTCAAGCGTTTGCATCTGGAGCAGGCCGTCTTCGGAAGGGCCTTGGAGCGATCCGGCCCCGACGGATCGGGCGAACGAATCAACCATGCAGGCGTATTGATCGGTCCCCTCGAAGGTGAGGGTTTCGGGCACGGTGCCGTGAATGTTCGAGCCCGAATCGAACCGCAGCGCGATCGGCTCCGCAGGCGGCAGGTAGGCTTCGAGAACTTTAATCGATCCCTTCGTGCCCACCAGTTCATATTCGCAACGGAACGGGGCCTCGAAGCTGCAATCGACCAGGCCGATCACCCCGTTCGGGAAGACCAACTGCGCCGCCAGGCTGAGATCAACGCCCGACGGCCCGATCCGCTTGACCGACTGGATGGCGACTGGCTCGGCCCCGGCATAGAGGCGGCAGGTGCTTACGCCGTAGCAGCCGACATCCCAGAGCGCCCCCCCTCCCCTCGCAGGATCGGTCCGCCAGTCGGTCGGGTCGATCGAGAACGAGAACGACGACCGCACGAACCGCAGGGTGCCCAGCTCCCCGTTGCGGACGAGATCGAGCAGGGCCTTCGTGCGAGGCTGGTGCCGCCACATGAAGGCTTCCATGAGCATCACCTTGCGCGATCGGCAATGCTCGACCATCTGCTCCGCCTCGTCCGCGTTGAGGGCCATTGGCTTCTCGCAGAGGACGTGCTTGCCGGCGTCGGCCGCGCGCAAGACCCAGGGCAAGTGCAGCTCGTTGGGCAGGGGGATGTACACGGCATCGACGTTCGGGTCATCGAGCACGCCTTGATACGATCCGTAAGAGGCCGGAATCCCGAACTCCTCGGCCCACGAGCGCGCCAGCCCCTCGTTCCGACTGCCGAGCGCCTGCACGGTGCCGAACTGCGAGGCGTTGATGCCCGGCACCAGCCCCTGGCGGGTGATCCGGGCACAGCCGAGAATGCCCCAGCGGAGCGGTTGGATAGGAGTGTCGGGAGTGGTGGACATCTGCGAGCAGGCTCCGGCAAGGTCAGAAAATCAAATCGTGTGGGATTGTTATTGTTTTCAGAAATCGGCGTTGCCGGGGGTCCGGGGGAAGGGGATGACATCCCGGATGTTGGCCATGCCCGTCACGTACTGAATGGTCCGCTCAAAACCGAGACCGAACCCCGCGTGCGGGACGGTGCCGTAGCGGCGCAGGTCGCGATACCACGAGTAGGCGGCGGGGTCGAGGTGATGCTCGGCCAGTCGGGCGTCGAGCACCTCCAACCGCTCCTCGCGCTGACTGCCGCCGATGATCTCGCCGATGCCGGGGGCAAGCACGTCCATCGCGGCCACGGTGCGGCCGTCGTCGTTCAATCGCATGTAGAAGGCCTTGATGTCCTTCGGGTAATTCATGACGACGACTGGGCGGCCGACCAGTTCTTCGGTCAGGTAGCGTTCGTGTTCCGACTGGAGGTCGATCCCCCACTGAACCGGGAACTCGAATTTCTTCCCCTTGGCGATGGCCGCTTCGAGCGCGGTAATCGCATCGGTGTAATCCATGCGCTCGAAGCTGGAGCTGATGAACGCCTCCACCCGATTGATGCAATCCTTGTCGATCCGTTCCGCGAAGAACCGCATGTCGTCGGCCCGTTCGTCGAGCAAGGTCCGGAAGATCGACTTGAGGAAATCCTCGGCCAGATCGGCGTTGGCGGCCAAATCGGCAAAGGCGATCTCCGGCTCGATCATCCAGAACTCGGCCAGGTGTCTCGTTGTGTTCGAGTTCTCGGCGCGGAATGTCGGGCCGAAGGTGTAGACCTTGCTCAACGCCAGGCAATACGCCTCGACATTGAGCTGGCCCGAGACGGTCAGAAAGCTTGGTTTGCCGAAGAAGTCCTCGCCAAAGTCGATGCCGCCCCCCTCGGCCCGGGGCAGATTGGCCAGGTCGAGCGTCGAGACCCGGAACATCGCCCCGGCCCCCTCGGCGTCGCTGGCGGTGATGATCGGCGTGTGAACCCAGAAAAACCCGTGCTCATGAAAGTAGCGATGCACGGCCATCGACAGCGTGTGCCGGACCCGAGCAATCGCCCCGAAGGTGTTCGTCCTCGGCCGCAGGTGGGCGACCGTGCGGAGGAACTCGAACGTATGCCGCTTGGCCGAGACGGGGTAGGTGTCCGGGTCGTCCACCGTGCCGACGACCTCGACCCGATCGGCCTTCACCTCAACCGTCTGTCCCTTCCCTTGCGACGGCACCAGCGTTCCCTCGACCACCACGGCGCATCCGGTGGTCAGGTGGGCAATTTCCTCGGCGTAGTTGGGCAAGGTGGCCTCGGCCACGACCTGCACCGGGTCGAAGCACGAACCGTCGTGCACCTGAAGGAACGACAGGCCCGCCTTCGAGTCGCGCCGGGTCCGAATCCAACCGGCGAGGGTCACGGTCGAGCCGGTCGAGACATCGCCGGCCAGGAGGCTTCGGATCGCAGTCGAGGAAGTGGGCATGATGGCTCGCGTCGGCTCGGCGTCCAGGGCGTTCGGCAGCCCCTCGGGGCGTCGAAGGGCTCGGCTTGGGGGTCGAAGGTGACATTATCGTCGCGAGACCCCCGGCTGTCCATCGGCGGGGAAATGCCCTTGCCGATCCTTTGCCGGTCGAGCGGTCTTGCCTGTCTCGGCGTGTCGTTGGAGTTTCGGTCGATTGGCCGATGCGGGGTCATTAGAATACAACAGTGGGGAGATCACCCCGAGATGACTGTCTCATCCCGCAACGGAGGATCATGATGACGACGCGATTCCTGGCTGTCGGAGCTGCCGTGCTGGTGGTTGCCGCGCTGGCGGGCGTCCAGGCCGGAGGGGACGAGCCGAAGGGTTCTCAGGCCCCTGGCCAATCCGCTCCGAAATCCAAGACGACGCCGACCAAAGGAACCAGGGTCATGAAAACCGACGCCGAGTGGCGACAGCTCCTCACCGATCAGGAATATTACGTCACCCGACGCAAAGGGACCGAGCCGGCCTTCTCGGGCCGCTACTGGAACCATCACGGCGACGGCTACTACCGATGCGTCTGCTGCAACACGGTCCTGTTCGACTCGAAGACGAAGTTCGAGTCCGGCACCGGCTGGCCGAGCTTCTACGCACCGGTGAGCAAGGCCGTGGTCAAAACCGAGACCGACCGCAGCAACTTCATGATCCGCACCGAGGTGCTGTGCCGGGTCTGCGATGCCCACCTCGGCCACGTCTTCAGGGACGGCCCGAGGCCGACCGGCCTGCGGTTCTGCATGAACTCCGCCTCGCTCAAGTTCCAGGACCGCGCCCAGGCCGAGGCCGAAGCCGCCGCCAAGGCCGTGCTTGAATCGGACCCGCAGCCCGATCCCTCGGCCGAACCGACCGACGAAGCAGGGAACGAGTCGAACTCTGAGCCGACCCCGAACGCTCCGAAGCCGCAGTCCTGAGGACCCCCGCCAACTCAGCCCGGATCACCCTCTTTGATCCTGCAAAGCTTCGCGGGATTGCCCATCTTGGCCAATCCCGCGCAGTGCCCGGTGATTATCGCCCGAGGTCCGTGCCGGGCTCAGGCGGCCCGATCGACCGGCAGCGAAGATTCGATTCGGGAGGCATTGGGAACGGGAGGGGGGGCCGCTGCGTGGGCGCGGACGTCGGCCGAGCGGCTCCCGTCGGCCGGCAGCGATGACGAGGAGGTGGAAGTCCGATCGCGCCGGGCCTGGGCGATCAGGTACAGGTTGCGGGTGTAGATCAGGACGCCGACCGCCTGGCCGACGACGATCACCGGGTCTTTCTTGTGAATGGCGTAGGAAAGCAGCGTCAGGCCGCCGGCGAGGCTGAACCACCAGAAGGCGATGGGCACGACCGAGTCTCTCCGGCGTTCGGAGGCGACCCACTGCACCAGGAACCGCGAGGTAAAGGCAAGCTGGCCGGCGAAGCCGACGCCGAGCCAGATTGCATCGGTCGAGCTGTACGCCTCGAACCACGACATGCCTCAAGCCTCCTGCCTGGCCAAGTTCGCCTGAGATGGGGCGGCGGGCTGCGGGGGCTGCGACGACGTCGAGGCCACCTCGAACCGTACCGGCCGGCGCATCAGCCAGGCCACTCCGAACAAGTCGACAATCACCCGGATCGACCGATTGCGCAAGGAATAATGCGATTGCCCGTGCGGCCTCGGACGGTGCCCGACCGGCTCTTGCCGGATCGCGCAGCCCTCTCGAAGCAGGAGCGGGCCGAAAAATCGGTGCGACCCCTGAAACATCGGCAGGCGGAGGGCGACGGCTCGGGGAAAAATCCGGACCGAGCAGCCGGTATCGCGGATTGACTGGCCGAGCACGGCGTTACGGACCCGGTTGGCCCATCGGCTAATCTGGCGTTTTGTCCAGACGTCCTCACGTTTGCGACGCCAGCCAAGAACGGCATCGAAGCCGGGCAGGAGGTCCCAGAAGCGGGCCAGGTCCCCCGGATCATTCTGAAGGTCGGCGTCGAGCGTGGCGACATACGCCCCCCTCGCCTCGCGGAATCCGGCGACGATGGCCGCCGACTGGCCCACGTTCGAGGCCATGCGAATCGACCGCAGCTCAGGATACCGAACGGAAAGCCGGGTCAGAACTTCCGGCGTTTCGTCGGTCGAGGCGTCGTCGACGAGGATGATCTCGAAGCCGTCGAGCCGATGGCCGTCGTCGGGCGATCGGCCGACGAGCGGCCGGAAGGCCTGGGCGATCTCGTCGAACAGGGTCGGGAGCGCCTCGGCCTCGTTTCGGGCCGGGACAACGATCGAGAGGCTGATCGTCGCCGAAGGCCCCTGCCCTGCGGCTCCGGCCGAGACGGTCGGCAGGTGGGTGGATCCCCCGGGGCGGTGCGACGGGTCGGGCCTGATCGGCGACATCGGAGGGCCTCCCTGCCTCTTTGGCCTGAAACGGGACGGCGAACCGCCCTCGCTCACGATCGGATGACGGACCATCCTGGCCCGTAACAATTCGGGCGTTATGGCACGAACGGCGCGATGCGTCCAGCCCAGATCGTCGAGCTGAAGGAACGCCGATCGATCCATGACCAGCCTGGTCACGCTGGTCGCAAAACCCTTTGCACACGTTGACGGATCGCATGGGCCGAACACCCAACACGGACATATCCCTGCGACGAGTCCGATCGGTCGCCATCGCCCTGGAACCGAGGGAGGCCAACCTGGGCTCGAACCACACCTTCTGCTTCGCAGGGGGGCAGTCTGGAACACGACCCGGGAGGACTGCCGGATTCGATGCGATTGCGGTGCGGTTGGCACCGATCATGCGGGTTGTTCTGACATGCCGGGTCTCCATCGAAGTTCTCGAATCGAACCAGCACATCTCAGGGGGCATGAACTCATGGCCAAAACCACTGGTGAAATTCTTGTTGATCGTCTGATTGAGTGGGGTGTCGATACGATCTTTGGGATGCCCGGGGATGGCATCAACGGGATCTTCGAGGCCCTTCGACTGGTCCAGGACAAGATCCGGTTCATTCAGGTCCGCCACGAGGAGTCGGCGGCCTTCATGGCGACCTCCTATGCCAAGTTCACCGGCCGGCTGGGGGTCTGCATGGCCACCAGTGGGCCGGGGGCCATCCACCTGCTCAACGGCCTCTACGACGCGAAGCTCGATCACGCCCCGGTCCTGGCCATCACCGGCCACACCTTCCACGACCAGATCGGGATGCAGTATCAGCAAGAAATCGACATCATGACCCTGTTCAAGGACGTGGCCGCCTATAACGTTATGATCATGGGTGCCCGCCACGCTGAGGCGGTCGTCGATGCCGCCTGCCGCTCGGCCCTCAACTCCCGAACCGTGGCCCACCTGACCTGCCCGGTCGACATGCAGGACTGGACGGTGGACGACGACCCGAAGTCGATGAAGAATGTCCCCGGCCACACCTCGAAGAACTGGAGGCCGCCGATCGTCGTCCCCCACCGGGCGCAGATCGAGGCCGCCGCCGAGGTCATCAACTCCGGCAAAAAGGTCGCGATCCTTTGCGGCCAGGGGGCCCGGGGTGCCGGCGACGAGCTGGAGCAAATCGCCGAGATGCTCGGCGCCCCGATCATCAAGGCCCTGCTCGGCAAAGACGTCGTCCCCGACGACTCGCCGTACACGACCGGTGGTATCGGCCTGCTCGGCACGCTCCCCTCTGAGAAGGCCATCGAGGACTGCGACACCCTGTTCCTGGTTGGCACGGGCATGCCATACCTGAACTGGTACCCTGAGCCCGGCCAGGCCCGCGCCGTGCAAATTGACATCGACCCATCGCGTATTGGCCTGCGCTACCCGGTCGAGGTCGGCCTGGCTGGCGACGCCAGGGCGACGCTCGGCGAGCTGATCCCGATGCTCAAACGCAAGGAAAGTCGCAAATACTTCGACAAGGTCATGTCCTATCGCAAGGAGTGGGACGACCGGATGCAGACCTACCGGGAGATGCAAGACGAGCCGATGAAGCCGCAGGTCCTCGCCTCGACCGTCAGCGACCTGCTCAAGGATAACGCGATCGTCACGACCGACTCGGGCACGATCACCACCTGGGCGGCTCGACATATCACGATGCGCAAGGGGATGCGGTTCTCCCTCTCCGGCACGCTGGCGACGATGGCTCCCGCCCTGCCCTACGCGATTGCCGCCCAGGCGGCCTATCCCGACCGCCAGGTCGTCGCCTTCGCCGGCGACGGCAGCTTCACCCAGCTCATGGGCGACTTCGCCACGGCCGTCAAGTACGACCTGCCGATCAAGGTCGTCATCGTCAAGAATAATTACCTCGGTCAGATCAAGTGGGAGCAAATCGTTTTCCTTGGCAACCCTGAGTTCGCTGTCGACTTGCACCCGATCGACTTCGCCAAGTTCGCCGAGGCTTGCGGCGGCGAGGGCTATCGCTGCGAGCGTCCGGACGAGGTTCGCCCAGCGCTCGAAGCCGCCTTCGCCTCGAACAAGCCGGCCATCGTCGAGGCGACGGTCGACCAGTTCACCCCGCCGATGCCCGCTCAGGCGACCCCCGATCAGGCCCTCAAGTTCACCAAGGGACTGCTGCGCGGCCAGCCCGACGCGACCGAGATCGTCAGCACCGTCATGAAGGATAAGGTCCGAGAACTGATCTGAGGGAGGATCGGAATGGTCCCGAGTGCCCGTCCGGCTCGTTGTGTGCCGGGCGGGCATGCCAAAGTGTTCGAGATGAGTCATGTTCGTGTTATGAACGATCTGCAAGGGCCTGTGCAATGCCTCGACCTGAACACCCGGATCGATCGTCTGAGTGCCTGGGCCTACCGGATTCCCACCGAGACGCCCGAGTCGGATGGCACCCTGACATGGGACGCGACGACGATGGTGCTGGTCGAGGTCTCGGCCGCCGGTCAGACGGGCATTGGATATACGTATAGCGATGCATCGGCCGCTGACGTGTGCCGCCGGGTGCTCGGCCCGGCTGTCTCGGGGCAGGATGCCATGCAAATCCCTTCGTGCTGGCAGGCCATGCGCCTGGCGGTGCGGAACATGGGACGCTCGGGGATCGCGGCCACGGCGATCTCGGCGGTGGATGTTGCCCTCTGGGACCTGAAGGGGCGGCTGCTGGGCGTCTCGCTGTCGGATCTGATCGGCCTGAGCCGATCGAGCATCCCCGCGTATGCGAGCGGCGGGTTCACGTCGCAGACCCCGGACGAATTGAGGACTCAGCTCGGCGGCTGGGCGGCCGAGGGCTATGCGATGGTCAAGATGAAGGTCGGCCGCGATCCCGAGACCGACGTCGGGCGCGTCCGGGCCGCCCGCGAGGCGATTGGCCCGGAGGTCGCCCTGTTCGTCGATGCCAACGGGGCCTATTCACGGAAACAGGCGCTTTCCCTCGCCGAATCGTTCGGCGAGCAGGGGGTCTGTTACTTCGAGGAACCGGTGTCGTCGGACGATCGGGAAGGGCTCGCGATGCTTCGCAACCGAGTGCCGGCCCGCATGGACATTGCCGCGGGTGAGTATGCGTTCGATGAGTTTGACATGCTGCAGCTCTTGCGGGATGGCGCCGTCGATCTCCTGCAGGCCGACGCCACCCGCTGCCTGGGGATCTCCGGGTTCCTCCGGGCCGGCGTGCTGGCCGAGACGTTCCAGGTCCCCCTCTCGGCTCACTGCGCCCCGAGCCTGCACTCCCCGCTCTGCTGTGCCGTGGTGGGCGCGGTGCATGCGGAAGATTTCTTCGATCACGCTCGCATCGAAACCCGGGTGTTCGAGGGCGCCCCGAGGCCCGATCGCGGGGTCCTCCGCCCCGATCGGACGCGGCCCGGCCTGGGCCTGGAGTTCAGGCGGGCCGACGCCGAACCCTTCGCGATCTGACCCGGAGCTCTCGGGCTGAGACGCCGGATCATCCGTCACGCCGAGCCGGAGAACTTATTGCAATGTCGATCAATTCGACCTCGACCCCAGACGTTCAGATCGGTGCCGGACCGGATTCCTATGCCAGGGAGGTCGACATTCGAGGCCTGGAGCGCACCTTGCTCGACCGTGTCGACGGCGAGGTCCGCTTCGATGCCGGCAGCCGAGCCCTCTATGCCTCGGATGGTTCGAATTATCGGCATGTCCCCATCGGCGTCGTGGTCCCCCGGACCCTGGACGCTGTGATCGAGACCATAACCGCGTGCCGGTATTACGGGGTCCCGATCGTCGGCCGAGGGGGTGGGACGTCGCTCACGGGGAGTGTGATCGGCGTCGCAGTGATCGTGGATTTCTCGAAGTACCTCAACCGAACGAACTGGATCGACGTCGAGGCCCGGCGGGCCAGCGTGCAACCGGGGAAGGTCTATGACCACCTGAACGACGAGCTGAAGCCGTGCGGATTGATCTTCCCGCCCGACACATCGACGCACGAGTACAACGCGATCGGTGGCATGCTCGGGAATAATTCCTGCGGCGTGCACTCGATCATGGGGAAAGGGACCGGCCGCACGTCGGATCAGGTGCATGAGCTGGACGTCTTGACATACGACGGAGCCAGGATGACCGTGGGCCCAACAAGCGACGAGGAGTATGACCGCATCGTCGCCAGGGGCGGTCGCAAGGCCGAGATCTACCGGAAACTGCGACGACTGCGCGACAAGTATGCCGATCTGATCCGGGAACGCTATCCGAAGATCCCGCGGCGGGTGTCGGGCTATAACCTCGACGACCTCCTGCCGGAGAAGGGGTTCCATGTGGCCCGGTCGCTCGTCGGGTCGGAGGGGACGTGTGTGACGATCCTCGGCGCGACGCTCGAGCTGGTGCAGAATCCGCTGCATCGTGCGTTGCTGGTGCTCGGCTATCGGAGCATCTACGAGGCCGCGGACCATGTGATGGCGATCATGGAGTACGGCCCGGTCGGCCTTGAGGGAATTGATCAGATTCTGCACGATGACATGCTGAAGAAGGATATGAACGTCGAGGATGTAGCCCACCTCCCGAAGGGCAACGGCTGGCTGCTCGCCGAGTTCGGCGGGGAGACGGATGAGGAGGCCGTTTCCAAGGCAGAGGCGGTGAAGCGGGCGTTGCAGGCCAGGCGGGACCGTCCGGCGATGAAGGTGGTGTCCGATCCGGACGAGCAGCATCTCATCTGGCACCTCCGGGAGTCGGGGCTGGGGGCCACGGCCCGGGTCCCCGGCCTGCCCGATACCTGGGAAGGGTGGGAAGATGCGGCGGTCGCCCCCGAGGTCCTGGGTGACTATCTCCGCGATTTCCGGGAGTTGCTCAACCGATATGAGTATCACGGGGCGTTGTACGGGCATTTCGGCCAGGGATGCGTGCACACGCGAATCACCTTTGACTTTTCCAATCCCGAAGGAGTCCGGACCTACCGGTCGTTCCTCGATTCGGCCGCCGACCTGATCGCCCGTTACAAGGGCTCGTTCACGGGAGAGCATGGCGACGGCCAGTCCAAGTCGGCCATGCTGCCGAAGATGTTCGGCCCCGAGCTGGTCCAGGCCTTCCGGGAGTTCAAGTCGATCTGGGACCCGATGGGGAAGATGAACCCCGGGAAGGTTGTCGATCCGTTCGCGCCCGACGAGGCCCTCCGGCTCGGGCCGAATTACCGGCCCGACGACCCGCCCACCATCTTCAAATACACGGAGGATCACGGGAGCCTGGCCTATGCGACCGAGCGGTGCGTGGGGGTGGGTAAGTGCCGGAAGGACACGGGGACGATGTGCCCGAGCTACATGGTGACTCGCGAGGAGAAGCACTCCACTCGCGGTCGGGCCCACCTGCTGAACGAGATGCTCCGGGGCGAGACCATCGAGGGCGGCTTCCAGAGCGAGGAGGTCAAGGAGGCGCTCGAACTTTGCCTGGCGTGCAAGGCGTGCAAGAACGAATGCCCGATGAGCGTGGACATGGCCACGTACAAGGCGGAATTCACGTATCATCATTACAAGGGGCGGTTGCGCCCGAGGGCGGCGTATTCGATGGGGTTGATCCACTGGTGGGCTCGTGTCGCCTCGGCCGCCCCGAACCTGGCCAACGCCCTGGCCCAGGCCCCGGGGATCGGCAAGCTGGCCCAGGCGATGGGGGGGATCACGACCCATCGGGAGATGCCGGCGTTTGCGCCGTTCACCTTTCGCCAGTGGTGGGCGAGACGGCCCCCCCGGAACGTGGGCAAGTCGCCGGTGATCCTCTGGGCCGACACCTTCAACAACCATTTCCACCCGCAGACGGCGATTGCGGCCGTCGAGGTGCTGGAGCATGCCGGGTTCGAGGTCCTGTCGCCCCGGACTCCCCTTTGTTGCGGCAGGCCGCTGTATGACTTTGGGTTCCTGGAAACGGCGCAAGGGATGCTCAAGCAGATCCTGAGCACGCTCCACGACGAGATCCGGGCCGGGATCCCAATTGTCGGGCTGGAGCCAAGCTGCGTCTCCGTCTTCCGCGATGAGATGATGGAACTGTTCCCACGCGATCACCTGGCCCGATCGCTCTCCAAACAGACCTTCACGCTGGGAGAGTTCTTACGCGATGGCGCAAACGGTTATGAACCTCCGCAGCTAAACCTCAAGGCGATCTTGCACGGCCACTGCCATCACGAGGCGATCATGGGCCTGGAGTCGGAGATGGAGGTCCTGGCCCACACCGGGCTCGACTTCGACCGGCTCGATTCGGGATGTTGCGGCCTGGCGGGATCGTTCGGCTACGAGCCGGAAAAATACGAGGTTTCTGTGGGAGCCGGAGAACGAGTGCTCGCGCCGAAGGTACGCGAGGCCGCCCCGATGGATCTGGTCATCGCCGACGGGTTCAGTTGTCGGCAGCAGGTGGCCCACCTGACGGACCGCGGGGCCCTGCACACCGCCCAGGTGTTGCAGATGGCCTTGCACGAAGGGCCGGACGGACCTCGCAGGCCGTTCCCCGAGCGGGCGTATGAACCGCTCGGGCATTGGAACCCGACGCCGCAATGGGCACCCCTGGCCGTGGCTACGGGGGCCGCGGTCCTGTTCGGCGGGGCACTGGGTGGTGCCCTGGCCTACGCGCTCTCGGAGGATCAAGGCCGATGAAACACAAGCTCTTGCATGAAGATCACGGATTGCGCACGTATGCGTTGATCTTTGAGACGGGCGACGAGGTGATGTCGGGCTTGCTCGATTTCGCTCGCTCGATGGATCTGCGCGGTTCCCGGATCACCGCGATCGGCGCGCTTCAGGAGGCGACACTCGCCTATTTCCACTGGGAGTCGAAGGAATACGAGCCGATCCCAGTCCGCGAGCAGACCGAGGTCCTCTCTCTGCTGGGCGACATAGCGCTTGATGGCGAGGAACCGGCCGTGCACGTCCACGTCGTGCTCGGACGTCGCGACGGCTCGACGGTCGGCGGGCACCTGAAATCGGGTCGGGTCCGCCCGACGCTCGAGGTCATTATCGACGAGCAGCCAGAGCACCTGCACAAGGTGCCCGACCGGGAGTCGGGCCTGGCCTTGATCCGGCCTTGATGGCCGTTTGACGTACAGAACTCGGGGCTGAGAACCGCGATCCCTTCGTCCGCAAGGCGCACGGCGAGGAACCCGGTTCTCGGCACAATCTGATGAGAGGATATTTACGATCCGTTTCCCATGCCCGTCACAGGCTGGGCACGGGCGGGGGAGCCGGGCACGTCTTCGAAGGAAACGCGGATGCCCTCCTCCGATCTTGCCGAACGGTCGATGACGACGGAGAGCCAGTGACGCCCGGCCGAGACGGTTGGCTCCATGACCTCGCTCGGGTCGAGGGGAGAGCCGTCGAGCCAGACGAGCAGCCCCTCGGCCGAATCGAGACGGAGACGGACCGGACCTTCCGCCGAGGTGTCGAACCAGAGACGGGCGATCGTCAAGGGAGGGGCCTGATGATAGGGGGTCAGGCTCGGAAGCTCATCGATCGGCAAGCTGCCGGAGACACGAGTGGTGACGGTTTGCCAGGAAAACCGCGGGTCGTTATTGGCCACCGCTTCTTCCAGGCCAGTACGGCGGATTGCCTCGCCGCTCGGACCGTCGGGCACGACGACCTCCCAGGATCGAGCGACCACCTCGGTGCCGATCGCGAAGGGGCCGGGCTCTCCCATTGCCGAGAGGAAGGCGGCGAGGTCGAGCAGCTCGGCTCGGGTCAGTGGGTCAACCAGGCCGTTCGGCATGAGCGATCCACCGAGGGCCCGCTCCTCGATTGACGAGGCCGGAATGGCGATTTCGGCCCCTTCAGCATCGCGCAGGACCAGTTGATCGGCGGTCTCTCGAATCGGAATTCCGTTGAGGATGCGGCCGTCGTCGGTGGCGACCACGATGGCGTGATAGCCTTCCTTGATGGCGGTGTTCGGAAGCAGGAGAGACTCGACCAGGTAATCATCGGGCGCACTGGCCCCGATGCTTTCGAGACCGGGGCCGACCTTCCCCCCTGCTCCGGCGATGGCGTGACACTTGATGCACTGCATCTCCTCACGTCGATAGATGCGTTCCCCCCGATTGGCGTCGCCTTGCGTCCGGAGGTCGGCGACGAGCGAGGCCACGTCTTCAGGAGTGGCCGGTTTCGGAGCCGCGTCGAGGCCGCCGGCACGGTTCAGGGCATCGGCAAGTGACGAATCGTCTTGGCGGACTGATCGGGCGGCCCGAGCGGCGAGCTTGGCGGCGTCGGGCGGCAGGCTCGCGCCGTCGAGGGCGGCGATCAGGGCCTCGGGACCTCCTCGACGATTGGCCAGGGCGGCGACGAGGCCGGAGGGATTGGCCCCGGCCTCGGCATCGCTCAGGCTGGCCACGGCTTGCGCGGCCGCGGCATTCAGGTCGAAGGACGCGAGCGCCTCAATCGCTCCGGTGCGGACGGCGGCAGGAGAGGCCGAGGCGGCCAGCTCGGCGACGAGGCGACGGGCCTCGTCGTTGCCCGACTCGGCCAGCGCGAGCAAGGCCGATCGACGAGCCTCGAACGGGGCGTCGGCGCCGGTGGCCAGGCCAATGAGGCCGGAGGCCCCGGGGTCGAGCGTCCAGGCCCCGGCGGCTCGGGCCGCGGCGGCTCGAACGGCGGCGGGAGCGTTGTCGTTTGCAATCAGATCGGCGACCGCGTCGAGCGCCCCGGACGGCCGAACGGATCGCTCCCGAGCGGCCCCGGCCAGGGCGTCAAGCAATCGGGCACGGCGATCGACCGGCGCGGCCGGATCGAGCGACGCCTCGAACACGCGGCGCAGGTCGTCCGGCTGGCCGAGTCGACCAATCAGCGCCAGCGCATCGGGTTCGAACCGCTCGGGCAGCTCGCCCGATCGAACGAGTCGCATCAATGGATCCATCACCTCCGACGATCCAACCGCAAGCAGGGCAAAGGCCAGCGGTTCGGGACCGCCGAGATCGGCCTTGCCTTCGACCACCGAGGGGAGCCAGCGCGGAGCCGTTTCGACCGCCGTGAGGTACAGCGCGTAATCGAGGGTCGAATCCACGGGCAAGGCCAGGGCGCGCAGGGCGACCTCGGCGGCGTTCGGGTCGGGGACGAGGGCCAGAGCGCGGACGGCTTCGAGCCGGACGCGCGGGTGGTCATCGACCACGAGCGGGGCGAGGGTCGCGACCGGATCGGACAGGCGATCGTGCCAGGCCCCGGCTACGCGAACGGCGGCGGCGCGGAGGTTCGGATCGTCCGCGCCGAGCATCGAGGCAAGCAACGTGGGGTCGGCCTGGTCGAGCGCCTGATGGAGCCAGAGGGCTTCGAGGTGGGCCTCGCCATCCGTCGGGTCGAGGGCGGCGGTCCATTGGATCAGGGCGGGCAAGACGGCCTCGGGGCCGCGTTCCTTGAGCACCTGGCGAGCGGCCTCGCGGGTCCAGCCTTCGGGGGCGGTCAGGCTGTCGAGCAGGGCCGGAACGGGAGCGTCAGTCAGGTTCGGCCGCTCGACAAGAAGGCGATCCTTGGCGGTGATTCGCCAGATGCGTCCGCGCTGGTGGTCGCGACGATCGTCTCGGAAATCGACCTCGCCGTGCTGGATAATCGGGTTGTACCAGTCAGCGACATAGATCGCCCCATCAGGACCCATCAAGACGTCGATCGGTCGGAAGCCGACGTGAGACGATCGGATCAAGGGCGTCTGTTCTCGGGAGACGAAGCTGGAGCCGTCCGGTTCGAGGGCGAAGCGGACAACCCGGTTGGCGCGGAAGTCGTTGGTGACGAGGTTGCCGGCGACTTCTTCCGGCAGGTGGCGTCCGCTGGCGATCACCGCGCCGCAGTATTTCGGGCTGCCGGGATTCAGGCCGTGCAGGAACCGTTCGGGATTGCTGATCGCGGTATAGCTTGCTCCGGGAACAACATGCGCCACTCCTTCAAACCCCGCGCCGTCGGTGGCGAAGTTCTGGCCGAAGCGGTCGTAGTGGTGTCCCCAAGGGTTGACGAACCCTCTTGCGAAAACCTCCAGGCGTCCATTCTCGGGGCGATACTGCCAGATGCCGCCGCCGCCGAGTCGTCGAGGGCCGAACGGGGTTTCGACGTGACTATGAATGTAAACCGATTGATTGAAATAGAACAGCCCATCGAACCCCCACCGGAAGGTGTGGATCATGTGGTGGGTGTCTTCGGTGCCGAAGCCCGAGAGAACCACGCGGCGGGTGTCGGCCTTGCCGTCGCCGTCGGTGTCGCTCAGGTGGAGGATCTCGGTGCTGTTGGCCACGTAGCAGCCGCCGTCGCCGGGCAGGATGCCGGTCGGGATGAGCAAGCCATCGGCAAAGACGGTCGACGAGTCGGCCGTGCCGTCTCTATCAGTGTCTTCAAGCACGATGATCTGATCATTCGCTTCCTGGCCGGGAGCGATCTGCGGATAAAGGGATGAGCAGGCGACCCAGAGCCGCCCTTCGGTATCCCAGTTCATCTGGATCGGCTTGAAGACGTCGGGCTCGGAGGCCCAGAGGTTGACCTCGAAGCCGTCGAGCACCTGAAAGGATGCCAGCTCGGCCTTCGGGTCGGGGTCGGGCAGGTCGGTCAGGTCGCGCTGGGCGATCGCGGCGGGACAGATCAAGAGGAGGAGGATCAGGCCATGCGGCAGGAATCGGCTCATCGGTCGTAAACCTCCTCATCAATGCGGTCGAGATCGAAGACGGGCTGCTCGGGCATTTTCAGCATGGAAATCTCGGCTTCGGCCTCGGCAACGAGGCGCTCGAAGCGTTCGACCTCGGCGGCGTTGTTCCCCTGTTCGTGCTTGCGGAAGCCGAACAGGTACGTCTCGTTCTGGGGGCGGTAGCGGTGGAAGTAGAGCTGGTTCTTGTCGAAGATGGCGCGCCGGAGCATCTCGAAGCGCTCGGGGTCGGTCTGGGGAGCCTTCAGGCCGAACACCTCGCGAAGCAAGAGGCGGGCGAGCAGGGCGTCTCCCTGATCGGACAGATGGAGGCCCTGCGGGGCGTACCAGTCGGTCGCGTCGGAGGCGGTGTCGTCGTCGGCCATCGGCTCGGTCAGGGCGAGCAGGTTGACGAAGTGGTGCCCACGCTCGCGGGCGATCTGCTCGATCGCCTCGGTGTAGCGGGCCAGGTTGGCCTCGTCTCCACTCGTGGGAGCGGTGCTCAGGCGTCGGGCGATGGGAGAGAGCAAGACGATGGCGCGGGGCCCGGTGGCTTCGAGCGCGTCGAGCAGGCGTTGGTAGCCCTGTCGGAAGCGGGGGAGTCCGGCCTCGCCGTCCCACGATTCATTCGCGCCGTAGCCGACGATCAGGACGGTCGGCTCGGTGGCCTTGACCTGTTCGACGAGCGTTTTGAAGCCGTCTTCAGGTGTGCCGAAGCCGGCTCGGGCCTCGCCGAAGACGGTGTCGCCGCTCCAGCCGAGGTTGCGGAAGGAGATCGTTTTCTCGGGAACGGCCAGTGTCAGCAAGGTTTCGAAATGGCCGAACTGCTGCATGCGTTCGATCAACGCATCGCCGAGCAGAACGATGCGGTCTCCGTCTTGCAGTTCGAGCGTCGTCGGCGCGGGTTCGTCGGGAGGATTGGCCCGAATCGAGGGCGCCGCGAAGCCTTCGGCGGCCAGCAGCAGGCCGAGGGCAATCGCCAGGTGTCTCATCGGAATCGACCCCATCGTCTTGGTTTCGAGGAAGGCGCGGGCGGTGATTGGATTGGGTCCGGTCCGTCGTTGGATCGGGCGGATGCACCCCTGCACTGTATCCGACCGACCGGCTACAATCCAAGACCGAGGGGAGGACGACGCTGTGAGCTGTGAGTCGGAACCGATCGAGGAACGAGCGGCGAGGGAGCCCCAGGGGGCCGAAGGGCCGCAAGCGCCGGCCAGCCTCGTCGAGCCCGTCTGGACCTGGGCGGCCGGGCCGAGGCCAAAGGATCATTTGGGAAAGGTCTGGCTGAAGGTCAGGGTTTATGCCAGATATGCACGGTTTTTGCTGCATGAATTCCGATGGCCGCTCGCAGTCTTCTGGACGTTGGTGGTGGGGGGCGGGTGGATCTTGCACCGGTTTTACCACCACGACGGCGAGACGCTCGACTTTGCCGAGGCGTGTCACGGCGTCTTTCTGCTCATTTTCGTCGAGGCCGCGCTGGAGTTCCCTGACGAGTGGTACCTGCAGCTCGCCTTTTTCCTGGTGCCGATCATCGGCCTTGGGGCGGTGGCCGATTCGCTCATCCGGCTCGGCTACCTCGTGTTCTCGCGCAAGGGAAACCTGCCGGAGTGGCATCGCATGGTGGCATCAGTCTATCGGCAGCATGTGATCGTGGTCGGGCTAGGGACGGTCGGCTATCAGATCGTCAGGGAGATGCTCCAGCTCCGGGAGCTGGTGGTGGTGATCGAGCGGCCTCATGTCGAGTCGGAGCTGATCGAGGAGATCCTCGACCGCGAGGTGCCGGTCATCCGTGGCGATGCCCGCACAATCAAGACGCTCGAAGCCGCCGGGGTCCGCCGGGCCAAGGCCGTGGTGCTGGCCACGCAGGATGACCTGGCGAACCTCGACGCCGCCCTGACCGCCCGCGACCTGAACCCGAAGGCGAAGATCGTTATGCGCATGTTCGACGAGTCGCTGGCCGAAAAGGTCGCGGGCTCGTTCGCCCTGCCGGCCGTCTCGACCGCCCGGGTGGCCGCTCCGGCTTTTGTGGCCGCCGCGACCGGACGGCGCATCTACCAGGATTTTCAGCTCGCCGGGCGGCATGTCCACCTGGTCGACCTGACGATCGTTCCCGAAGGAGAGCTGGTCGGCCGGTCGATCGGAGAGATCCAGCACGACCGACAGGTAAATATCGTGATGCATCATGGCCGCGATGGCACGAACGTCAATCCGGAGCACGGCATCGTACTCGGTCCCGGAGACGAGGTGCTGGTGATCGCTCCGATCGACCGGTTGGTCGACCTGGAGCGGATGAACCGCCCTCGGGAGCACGAGCCACCGGCACCAGCACGATCCGAACCACCTCCGGAACACTCGCTCTGATGGATTGAATAATCTGTGAACAGGAAATGCTCATGCTTTGGCATGATTCGTTGCGAGGTTTCCCATGAGCCCGTCAACACCCGAGGAATCTCCCACACCGAATCGCTTGCGCGTGGCGGCGGTCCAGATGAGCTTCGCCGACTCGATCGCCGGGAATCTGGAACGGATTGAGCACGCGGCAATCCACGCGGCTGAAGCCGGAGCCGATGCCGTGCTGTTCCCTGAGTGCGCGACGACCGGCTATGCCTACGACTTCGGAACCTTGAAGCCAGCCCCGCTCCGCGACGGCTTGCACAAGGTCGCTGAGATTGCAGAACGTTTGCATGTCAATCTGCTGGTCGGGAGCCCGATCTTCGCGGGGCGTCGGCTCTATAACGGCCTGCTCGTGTTTGATCGGACGGGTTGGTTGATCCACACCTATGCAAAGTGCCAGCTCACCGAATCGGATCGGCAATGGTTTACCCCCGGCAAGGGAATCTCCCTCTTTTCGCTGGATGGGGTGCCGGCAACGGCGATCATCTGTCACGAGCGGCGCTATCCGGAACTCGTCCGACTGCCCGTGATGGCCGGGGCTCAGATCGTCTTTCATCCGAACGCCGGGATGGATGCCGAGGAGGTCTCGCGTGCCAAACGCAAGGGGCGAGACGGTATCCCCGTCCGTGCCTTCGAGAACGCCGTGTATTACGTCTTCGCCAATTCCGTCGGTCCCCAGGGCGGCGGCAAATGGTCGGCCGGCGATTCGAAGATCGTGGCCCCCGACGGTTCGTTCCTCCAACTGGCCGACAACCGCCGCGCGATGGTCCTGGTCGACGACCTCGATCTCTCAAAGGCCACGCGCACCTATGCGATCGACAGCTTGAACCACCCTCGAATCCTCGCAAGCCACTGGCGCCGCATGCTTCCGGAACTCCGTCGCCAGGTGGTCGAGATTGATCGGACCTTCCAGCGGTGGTACGAGCCAGCGGGCGGCCGGCGTCGTTCCTAAGACCCGGTGGTCCGACCGGTGACAAGATCGTGGCGAATCCACCGTGAGGGCAGTAGGGTAAATCGATCGGAACGGGTCGCGGAGGGGTCCGCCTCCCCTTCCCCAACCTTCTCGAACCGCATCGAACGGAAGGACAGACCGTCATGCCGAGGATCGCGCTGAGACTGGCCCTGATGGCCTTAATGACGCTCGTAACGACTGCCGGAGCCACCCAGGAAGCCAGGGCGAAGCCGAAGCCGCCGAACATCATCTTCATCATGGCCGACGACCTCGGCTATGGCGATCTGGGAAGCTACGGGCAGAAGACCATCCCGACACCGAACCTCGATCGCCTGGCCGCCGAAGGGACGCGGTTCACCCAGGTTTACGCGGGCAGCACCGTCTGCGCCCCGTCACGGTGTGTGTTGATGACCGGCTACCACTCGGGGCATGCTCGGGTCCGAGGCAACGACCGCGTCCCTCTCTTGCCCGAGGATGTGACCGTGGCCGAGGCCCTGAAGGCCGCCGGCTATCAGACGGCCCTGATCGGCAAGTGGGGCCTCGGCGAGCCGGACTCGACCGGCGTGCCGAACAAGCAGGGGTTCGATCATTTTTTCGGCTACTTGAATCAAAAGCACGCCCATAACTACTACCCCGATCACCTCTGGCGGCAGGAGGAACGGGTCGAGATTCCCGAGAACGTCATCGGCCCAGACGACGGCGTGGCCATCGAGCGCGTCACCTACTCGCACGACCTGTTCGCCGAGGAGGCGCTCGATTGGGTCAAGCAACACCGCGACGGCCCCTTCTTCCTCTATCTCGCGTTGACGATTCCTCACGCAAACAATGAAGGGTCCCGAGCGACCGGTGACGGCATGGAAGTCCCCGATTACGGCAGCTTCGCCGAGAAGGACTGGCCGAACCCCATCAAGGGGCAGGCCGCGATGATCGCCCGGATGGACCGCGACATCGGCCGCCTGATGACCTCGCTCGACGACCTCGGGATCGACGATGACACCATCATCTTCTTCACCTCCGACAACGGTCCGCACCGCGAAGGAGGCCCCGCGTACTCCCCCGACTTCTTCGACAGCAACGGCCCCCTGCGCGGCATCAAACGCGACCTGTACGAAGGGGGCATTCGCGTGCCGATGATCGTCCGATGGCCCGGTCATGTCCCCGCCGGAGCGGTCAGTGATCAGATCTGGGCCTTCTGGGACGTTCCTCCCACCCTGGCCGAGCTGGCCGGGGCGAGCGCCCTTGCCGTCTTGCCCGACGACATCGACGGCATTTCCATGGTCCCCGCCCTCCTCGGTCCCGAGGCCGCCGGCCGCGAGCAAGAGGATCACAAGTTCCTCTACTGGGAATTCCACGAAGGCCGCGCCTCGAAACAGGCCGCTCGCATGGGAGACTGGAAGGGGGTTCGCCTCTCGCCCGATGGTCCGCTCGAACTGTATGACCTCGCGAACGACCTGGGCGAGACGACCGACGTGGCCGCCGATCACCCGAAGATCGTCGCGGCCATCACCCAGTATCTCGACACCGAGCGCACGGAATCGGAGGTCTGGCCGCTCCGGTACGCCAGGAAGTAACCGCGTCGGGCCGTGCCGTGCGGACCATCGAGTTTGGATGGAAAGGGTCCGCATCCGCGAACCTGGCGAGACGATTGAATTCTCCGCCCTCTCGTGCTGGCACCTGGCGTTCCTCGATTCGCAGTGAAGCAGAAGGACGAGGCAATCAGGAGTGACCCCGGATCGAACCGTGCATGCCGGGGCGTTGCCTCGAAGGGCGGAGGAACGCGGCGATGGACGCGATTGTCATGGCTCCGATCACGATGGCCGGGGTGGCGCGGTGGTCGGGGAGAATCCTGAGTCTGCTGTCGATCGGGCTGATCAGCCTGTTCGTGATCGGAGAGCCGCCCTGGCCGTGGCGGCTCACCGGGTTCGAGGCGCTGCTGCTGCTCTGCTTCCCGATCTCGGTGGTCGTCGGCCTGATCCTGGCCTGGTGGCGTGAGGGGTTGGGGGCCTTGGTGGCCATTTTGGGGGTGGTCGCGTTTGACCTGGTACACCTGGCCGGTTCGGGAGGATGGCCGAGGGGGCCGTGGTTCCTCATCTTCGCAAGCCCGGCGGCGTTCTTCCTGGTTTCCTGGGCGCTTCGAAGACGGGATCGCTGACGCCTCAGGCCGGGGCCTGGCTCGGCTCGGGATCGGCGAGCAGGCGGAAGGCGCGGCGGAAGGGTTCGGGAGGAGCTTGGCCGTCGTGCTCGGCTTCCCAGGTCTCGACCCAGCGGGCCCAGGTAATTGGGTCGTGGTCGAGCAAGAGGCGGTCGGCCTCGATCGTGGGTAGAGGAGGGATTGGGCGAGGGCCGGTGACCGAGGGGTAGAGCAATCGCGTCTCGGCGGTTAGGTCGTAGGTGGCCTCGGTCTGGTAGCGGTCGCCGACCCAGACCACCAACCCCTCGTCGGAGAAGCCGAACGAGCGGACCTCGGGCGGCAGGACGTGCTGCACCTGCGGAACCGACAGCTCGACACCGGCCATCTGGTTCAAGCCGGCCAGCGCGGCCTGAAGCACGCGGCGGCGGTCGTCGGAAAGCCGATCGATCCAGGAAGGGGCCGCAACGTTCGTCAGGATCCATCCCGACGCCTGCTCGAAGATCAAGACTAGGGGCTCATCGCCCAGATCCGCCACGCGCAGAGAGACCCGAATCCGGTTCGAGCTCGATTCCACCGCGGCGATCTCGGTTTCCAGATCCTCCCAGGCTCGTGTGTAGGAAAGCAGGTTCACGAGTTCACGCTCGATGAAGTGCGCGACCGATTCCTCAACATGGTGGCGTTGCTCGCGGAGCCGTTCCAGGCGAACCTCGAACTCGGGCAACCGGGCCCGCTTGCGAGCGGCCCGTCGCATGCGGCGGAAGGTGCGGGGCAGGGTTCCGGAATGGAAACCGGGGCGAAGCAGGCGCGACATCGACTCGCCGTGGCTGCCGACGAGGACCCTTGGTAAGAGCCTCGGCCGGTTCGCGTCGTACAGCCGCCAGTTCTCCTTTAGCTCCCAGACGAGGAAGCCGAACACACCGGGCAAGAGCAACTGCGTGAAGAACCAGATGGTCGTCGCCAGCTCCTTGTCGTCGAGCGCCTCGGCCAGCGGTGGAATCATCAGGATCAACAAGGGCGCCATCACCTTGTGCGAGACGGTGACGACCGGAAAGTGCTTGATCGGGTTCAGTTGCGGCTCGACCAGCAGGTTGATGATGAACCGCACGGCATAGGTCATGTAGAACCAGAAGACCCCCAGAATCGCCTTGATGACGGCCGAGATGCTGCTCTCTCCCCCTCGGAAGCGAAGCCACTCGTCCACCGTGTAAAGCAGGCGATCGACGTATTCGAGGACTCTGGCGAAGAAGTCCATGATGAAGCGAAACAGGTCGCCGAAGATGTTCACCCGGATCACCCGCCAGGTCCGGACGAGGTAATCGGACGTAATTTCCTCCATGTCCCGGCCGACCCGGAGGTTCAAGACCAGGCCAAACGCGATGAACATGCCGATGGCCAGCGCTCGGGCCTGTTCGGGGTCCACCCCGATCATCCCCAGGATCAGCCAGAGGAGCAATGCCGGGCCGATCGGCTTGACCAGCATGCGCCAGAGCAGTTGAAAGCTCCTCGTGCTGATCAAGAGCCGGATGTAATGCTGACGGAACACCCACCGCGGAAAGTCAAACAGGATTCCCTTGGCAACCTCATAAAAGGCCCGCAGGAGCCGAACCACCTGCCGGCGGAACCAGGGCAGATGGATCAGGCCCATCAGAAAGACGCCCGAGACGAGCGTCACCCAGATCCAGGCTTCCAGGTCGTGCGGGATCAGATGCAGGCCGCCGGAATGGTCCCCCACGTCGAGCGTGCCGGCCGCCTCGGCCTCGCGGCGCAGGGTCAATAGCTCCTCGGCGGCGATGACCGAGACGGTGTCGGCCGCGGTCTCGGTCATCTGGGCCGTGATCGCCCCCAGGCCCGATCCCGAACCCGTCACGGCGGCCGTGGCCGTCGTCTCGACGGCTTCGATCAGGCCCCCTGCCCCGGCCACGACCAGCTCGGCCGCCTGGGCCGCCTTTTCGGGGTCCTTGCCGTAGCCGAGCTGCTTGGTGACGACCGCAAACAGGTGATCGACGAAGAACAGCACCACGAACGCCCCGCCAAAGGGCAAGACGACGTAATTCATCAGGAACCGGCCGACGGGTGTGCCAAAGGCCAGTGAGCTAAACCGTTGCAACCACCTCAGGTAAACCTCTCCCCGACGGTAAATCCCGTCGAGCGAGACGGCCATCCGGCGATTGGCGCGTAACAGGCGGTCACCTTTGAAAAATTCCTGGGCACCCGACAGATCGGGCAGCTTGACGTGGTTCCGAGCGACCGCGTCGCGCAGGTCGCTCATGGTCAAGAACCCTTGCTCCACCACCTTGTCGAGCAGCTCCTCCACCGACTTGTCGAACGAAACGTGTTCGGCCACCGACCGGGGCTGCAACCCGTTCTGCCGGAGGGAGTCGGCCAGGGGCTCGCGGCACTGGTCGCGCAGCGTGACCTCGGCGCGGTGCAAGGCCCCCGAGATCAGGTGGGCCAGCCGTCGGCGGTCGGGATCGGAAATCCTTGCGTGCCGCAGGCGACGATGGGCCGATCGCAAGTGCTTGACCGCCAGCAGCTCGCGCTGATGCGGCAACAGACGCTTGATCGGCCGCCGCCCGAAGGTCAGAAACCACTCGACCAGATCGACCGTGTAAATCGGCCGCTCGTAATCGACACAAAGCTTTTGCAGGTCAAATAAAAGTCTTGCCTCGACGGCCCAGATCCCCTCCGACGCCGGGGCGAGCAAGGCGGGCAAGGCGCGCCGCCAGTCGTCGGCCTCGTTCGGATCGAGTCCCAGCGCCTCGACCAGCCGCTCTCCCAGCACGCCGAGGGCGGCTCGTGCCCTCGTCCACGGATCGGACGCCGAAGGGGGGCCCAGCGGGTCGATAAACTTCGACGATCGGGCGAGCTGGATGGCCGCTCGCACGACATTGCCGCGCCGTTCCGAGCGTTCCGAGCGGCGGACGAGCCCCTCGGCCAGCCGACGGGCCGGTTGCGTGGCCGGCAACGGGCAGGTGCCCACGGCTTCATCGGGCGGCGGGGGCTCGTCGGCCGCGGCCTCGATCAAGGCCCCGAGGGCGGCCGGTTCGGGGGCTCCCGGCGGCCGGGTCCGATCGAACAGGGCCGGGGCGTTGACATCCTCGGCCAGCACGGCGTCCACCGCCTCGCAGTCCTCAATCGACGGGAAGTACGAGCCGAGCAATCGCGGGGCGAAGTGCCGCAACTCCAGATAAACGGCGGCGAATTCCCGGTACACTTCCCAGAGGTCGCGCGGCGGCAGCAGATAATCTTCGAGCCGAAGGACCATGCGGGCCTCGTCGATGACCGTCTGACCGATCCGATCGACCCGCGATCGCAAGATCGAGTCGGACAGGAACCCGCCGCGCCGCTGATGCTCCAGCTCCTCGTCGATCCGGGCGTGAAAGAGCATCCGCCAGTAGCGCAGCAAGATCTGGCCGCGTGTCATGGTCGCCAGGCGTTCCGGGGGGGGCTCGGCCAGCAGGATGACCGAGCCGGTCAGCGCGGCCTCGGCCTCGACGTCGAGCCCCATCTCGTCCCGTTCGAGGATGCTGGTGGCGGCGTTGGCGTCGAGCACGTAGGTCTTGCGGTGCGGCACCTGCAAGCCGAGCGAGGCCATCTTCCGATCGTGCTTGATCACCCGTCTCAGGATGCGCGGGGGCACGAGCACCGCGTTCGGGTCGGCCGCCCGAATCGCCTGCTTCAGCTCGTCCAGCGACATTCCCCTGGCACCGTCCGACCGCCTGCCCATTGGCTCCTCACCCCTGCCGTCCGTCGTCTCCCGACGACGCGAGGGTTTCATGCTATCGTGGTCGAGCCCCCCTGACCAGATGACGCAACGCGCGAGGCGGGAGCGCCTTCGATGGGCGTCGATCCCACTCTGGGCGGTCGAACTCCCCCCGTCTCGACCGTGGCGGCTTCCACCACGCTCGGTCGATCCGGTCGCAAGCCCGCGACCCGTCTCGACCAGGCCCAGAGCAGGAGCGTTCCCGCCACGATCAGCCCGATCGACAGGCCAATCCACATGCCGATCACGCCCACCTTCAGGCCGAAGCAAAGGCCCACACCGATGGGCAGGCCGATCGCCCAGTGGGCGGCCAGGTTGGCGAACATCGGCGTGCGGGTGTCTCCCGAGCCGCGCAAGGCTCCGGTGGCAATCACCTGAACACTGTCGGACAGTTGAAACACCGCCGCGACCCACAGCAAGACCACCCCGACAGCGATCACTTCGCCTTGATCGGTGAAGATCGAAAGAATCCCCCTCGGCACCAACACAAACGTGATCGCCGCGACCATCATGAACACCGTTCCCAGCGCCAGGGCCGACCATCCGGCCCGACCTGCCCCGCCCGGGTCGTTGCGGCCGATCGCCTGGCCAACCCGCACCGCCGCGGCCGAGCTGATGCCGAGCGGAACCATGAACGTCAGGCTCGCCACGTTCAGGGCGATCTGATGCGCCGCCAGCGAGGCCGGATCGAGCCGACCGACCAGGAACGTCGCCGTGGCAAACGCCCCCATCTCAAGCATCAACTGACCGGCGACCGGCAAGCCGAGCGCCACGAGCGACCGGAACCGCCGACGCTCGGGCCTCCAGCCGCCTCGCCAGGCCTCTGGGCCGAGTTTCCAGTCGATCCGGACGATCTCCAGCAGCAGGACCAGGGCCATCCACCCCCGAGAAAGGACGGTCGCCCAGGCGGCCCCGGCCACCCCGAGCCTCGGGAACCCGAGGTTGCCGAAGATCAAAAGCCAGTTGACGACCAGGTTCACCACATTGGCCGAGACCAGGGCAAAGACGATCGCCCCGGTTCGGTTCTGCGCCTGCAAGTAGCGCCGAAAGGCCGTGTAAAGCAGCAACGGCGGTAAGCTGAGCGTCACCAGCCGGACGTACGTTTCCGCCTCGGGTCGGACGGCCGGATCAATCCCCATCCGCTCCAGTTGCCCCCCGGCCAGCCAGCAGACGAGCATCAACGGCGGACAGAGGACCAGCGCCAGGTAAATCCCATGTCGGAGCCACTTGCGGCACTCGTCCAGCTTCCCCGCGCCGAAGGCGTGCGAGATGAGCGTATCGAGCCCGAGCAACAGCCCCATCCCCGCGATCGTCGTCACGAAGAAGACCGCATGGCCGATCCCGACCGCGCCGATCGCCTCGGCACTGAGCCGGCCGACGAACATCGTGTCGACCAGTCCCATGCCCATCCATCCCAGCTCGGCCAGCACCACCGGCCCGGCCAGCCGGAGCATCGGCGGTAATTCCACCGCCAGCCCATCGCGGATTTTCTGCACGAAGGCCCCTCGGGTCCCCCCCTGCCTCGACCCGAGCCGATCCATCTCCCTGCCTCCTGGTTGCCCGAGCCCTTTGTGATCGCCGAGTCTTCAATCCGCTCCAGACACACCGCCGGGTTCTCGGGTTCGGAGGCTCCTGAGCCGTTCTCGTATTACGAGTATGGCAGGAACTCGACGTGGTTCCTCAGATCCTCGGGTGATGCAGCCAGTGCGAGAAGTTCCAAATCCCGAACCGCTTCGCCAAGGGTGATGCGGTGTTGGTGAGCGTAAGCCAGGCCGGCGAATTCCCTCCCTTCGGCCATCCAGCGGTGGGCAATTTCCAGCAAATCATCGTCTTGAGAGTACAGGATGCGATCGAGTTCGGTCGCACGGGCCAACAACCGCTCGTCATCCCATCGAGTCGTTCCGTCCTCGGTGTAGGTGAGCACGTCGATTCCTCGCCGTCGGAGCCCCTCGGCCACGGCAGACGGGACGTGATGATCGAGATACAGCCGGAGGCTCACGGAATCAATCCTCGGTCCTTGAGCTTCCGCTTCAGAGGAGACTCGGCCGCCTCGGCCTTCCGCTGCTCGAACATCCGATCTCGCCGCGCGATCTCCTCATCCATCTCGGTTTGATGGTCATAATAATAGGCCAGAGCCGAATGGATTTGACCCAGCGTCAGGTCGGGAAGGAGGCGCTGGATGGCGTCGGCATCCTTCCCGGCAAGACGTTCGCGGGCGATGAACAGGACCTTGATGCGCGTCCCCTCAATGATTGGAGTTCCTTCGGCAGTCTCAATGAGGTGCGGGTAGGTGATTGTGGCCATGACGCTCCCCCAACGATGGCAGATGGAAGACACCTCCCATTCTATCGTCATCCGAGCGATCTGCCGAGCGCGGGAGGATCGTCCCATCCTCCCGACTCCCCTGGCTCAACGAATCACCTTCCGGCTAAAGGCCACGATGAACAGGCCCCAGACGAGCGTCCCGAGCAAGGATTCCGCCACCAGGAACAGGTTCATCCACCCCTTGGCCGTCTCTCGAAGGCTTCCCAGGCCGTCGGTGAAGGCGGAAACGCTGGTGACCAGCCCGATGACGACCCGGTTGGCCAGCGTTGTCGGCTCGCCGTCGAAGGGAATCTTCCCGGCTTCGAGCGGCAGCAGGGTCACGCCCATCATGTACACAAGGCTGAACGCGACGATCATCACCGCCGCCGCGGCCACCGTCCGAAACGGACTGGTGCCGTATCGGCAACCCAGGTCGAGCACGAGCCACTCAAACGCCTGGCTCAGCTTCGACCACGGCCGGGTCCAGGCCCTCGGCTTCGATCGGCGCTCGTTGACCTTGAAGTGGTAGAAGGCCCAGTCTTCCTCCTCATGACGGTGCAACGCCTCGTAGTTCCGCTTCAACAAGCCATATTCGCACATGGCCTTGGCATGATCGTTTTCACACTCGCTGGCAATCCGCCCCTCCAGTTGCTCGGGACGAATCTGCACGCGCTCGGCCACGGCGTTCCAGAAGGCGAACCGGGCACCGTCGCCAAGCGTGATCGATTCCAGGTACACGTAATCGTTCAGCTTGGCTTTTGAGAAGTCAATCATCCCCTCAAACACCGAATCGTTGAACTCGAACTTCTTGGCCACGCTGGCCCCTCGAACGAGGAAATCGCCGGCAAAGTGGCAGGTGCGGATGGAAAATCCCTCGTCGGCGCAAATGCTCCGGAAGTCGGCCAGGCCGTCGAACCGGCACATCTTGAAATCGACCCAGCCGTCGAACCGCGCCTCCCAGAAGTTCACCGCCTCGAAGAAGCGCACGCGAAGGATGTCCAGCTTGCTCCGGAAGCGGACGCTCTGAAAATTCGCCTTGCCCTGAATCTTCACGTCGTCGAACTTCGCCCGGAGAAGCTCGCTCCCCTGCATCGACAGACCGCCGTCGAACCGCGTCTTGCGCTGGATGATCGGCCGGTTCAGGCGGCAGCTTCGGAAGACGACCTCCTCGGCGAAAACCGCGCCGTCAATGATGAGGTTTGGAATCTCGACGTTCTGCAACCGCACCGCTTTCTCAAATGTTCCTCGCAGGCGGAGCCGCCCGACGATCACGGCATGGTTGATCGGAACCCCGTCGCGGATCTTCTGCTCGGCCTCGTCGGCCCGCAGCTCCTTCCGCGAGCCGTTGCGCTGCGCTTCGGCGTCGGAAACTCGGTCGCAAGCGTTCGGCTCCGATTCGGACGGACGCGGCGTCTCGTCCCGTTCGATCGGTTCGGTGGTGTCCATAACGTCCCTTTGGGGTTCTCAAGATCGTCGTGTTCAGGTCTGTCGAGAGAGGCATTCGCCCGCTCGGCCTCGATCTTGTGGACAAAGTGCCGGCAAGGTTCAACGACACCAAGGGGCGGCCCGAGGATCGCCTCATCCCTCGCGGCGGCGGCGTTTGCCGGAGCGGGGCGCGGCCTGGCTTGCCGTCTCGTCCAGTTCGGCCGAGGTGTTGGGGAAGATGGCCGCGGCCTCGGTGACGAGATCGAGGTATCGGCCGAAATAGCGATTCGAGAAATGAATGAGCGTCAGTTGCTCGACGTGCGCCTCTCGGGCCAGTTCGGCCGCCTGGGTCGCGGTCATGTGCTTGTGGGTTCTGGCCTTCTTCAGATCGGCATGCGCGTAGAACGAGTCGCAATACAACCGGCTCGCGCGGCGGCAGAGTTCGAGCAGGGCCGGCCGGCTCGTTTCGCTCCAGAGGGTATCGACGACGTAGGCGATCCGAGCCCCCCGAGTTTTGCGGAAGTATCGATCGCGGAGCCGACCGAGCGGGAACAGGCCCCCGTCAATTTCCACCGGCGTTTCCTCGTCCTGGCCTGTTCGCAGCATCTCCAGGGCTTGCGTCACCCACGCTCCCGGCCGGAGTGGCCCTTCGCAAAGGGCCTGGCCGTCGACGTGAAAGCCGGGCGTCTCGACAATCGCAAAGGCGAGGCAGGGCGCGGTGTGATCGACCCGCGCGGCTTCGACTCGCAGCACGCCGTTCTCGAAGACCGTGGGTGTCAGGTTCTTCGGGTCGACCGCTCGGGTCGAGATCGCCGGTTCGGGCAGCTTCGCCCCCCACTCCAGCACGGCCGATCGCAGTTCCGCTTCCCTCACTTCGGTCAGGTGCAGGCGGAGCTTCTGAAAGGGAAAAAACGGATAGTCGTACGTCCGCACCCGTGCTGTGATCCGATCAATCGTCCCCTCCGGCCCGACCACGTGGAGATCCTTGTCTCGGTCGAGGTTCGCCCGCAGGATCCGATCGAACCCGACCAGGTGATCGACATGATGATGGCTGAGAAACACGCCGGCCAGGTCGGCCAACCGCCCGATGCTTAGGTTGCCGTTCTCGCCCGCATCGAACAGCAACGCGTCGTCTCGACCCGGATAATCGACGAACACCAGCGGGTCTCCGGTCGAGCCGTTCACGAGTTGCATCTCGGTCGCAGTCCGGCGGGAAGCGTGAGGCATGGCGGACGGTCCTGAAGCGAAGCATCGAGACGATCGGTCGGTTCAGTGCGTTACCCTATCCAATCCCGAGTCCCTTCCCAACACCCCCGCGCTCGAATTCCAATCAAAAGACCCAAGGTCCAACCATATCTTCCGCCTCGGTCGTCGTGTATCCTTGAGAACCACGTCGATGTCACCTCGGCCTGGCGACCGGATCGTCTTCTTCGCGTGCGTTGAGCGGCTCTCGCTCCCGGTTCGGACTCGCTCCCTCTCGCGTCAACGTATTGAGGAGTGCGGCCATGAAAGAGGTTGTGCTCGGGCTCGGTCATCAGAACAGCTTCTGGTCGATTGTTCAGATGGCCGACGAGCAACTGCGCGCCATCCACGGGGCCCCCCGTCGGATGGTTGTTCGATCCCGAGGGATCGAGATTACTGCCTCACGCCCCAGCTTCGAGGGAGATTTCCACGACTTCACCGTCCGGTTCCCTCAGCCCGGAATGCAATTGATGGAGTCGATTCGCGGGTTCGCCCAGCGCAGTCCGGTGGCCTGCGAATTGGCCGAGGTCGACGGCTCGCTCGTCCTCCACTGCTCGGCCCCGTCGAATGAGACGGTCCAACAGCTTCACGATGCCTGCGACCTCTTCTCCCACGCCTTCCCCCTGGGCGAGGTCTGGCGCGTTCACGGCGAGGAGTACCGCACCACCCCTCTGAGCCCCGAAACCCTGTTCAAGGCGATGATCAAGTTCAAGGCCAGCGATGTGCACCTCTATCCAGGAGCTCCGCCGGTCTTCCGTGTCGATAACATCCTGCGCCGGGTTCAGGCGTTCGAGTCCCTCTCGTCCGAGCAGATCTTCGCCCTGATCGACGAGATCGCCCCCGAGAAGCATGCCCGGGAATTCGCCGAGCGTCAGCAGTGCAGCTTCATCTACCACCAGGTCGGCCTGGGGTACTCACGCGTCTCGGCCTTCGTTAAGGCCAGCGTCCCGCACTGCACCATGCGCTTCCTGCCTGAAACGATCCCCTCGTTCGAGGACTTGAACATACCCCGATCCGCGATGGAGCGCCTCGGCGCCCTTCACTTTGGCCTCATTCTTGTAACCGGCATGACCGGCAGCGGTAAGTCGACCACGGTCGCCTCGCTCGTCGACTGGATTAACTCCAATAAGTCATTGCATATTCTTTGCATCGAGGAGCCGGTCGAGTACGTCCACAAGAGCAAGAAGTCGGTCGTCTCTCAGCGCGACGTGGGAGAAGACATCGGCACCTTTCACGAGGCCGTCCGAGGCGCCTTGCGACACGACCCCGATGTCATCGTCATCGGCGAGATGCGCGACCCCGATACCATCCGGTCGGCCATCAACGCCGCCGCAACCGGCCACCTCGTGATCAGCACCCTGCACTCAGGGACTGCCTACGAGGTGGTCAACCGAATTGTCAGCTTCTTCGATCCGGTCGAGCGCGACCTGGTCAAGCTCCAGCTTCGAGACGCCTTGAAGTGCGTCATCTGCCAGCGACTCGTCCCGAAAACCGGCGGCGGGCGCCTGCCCGCGCTCGAGTTCCTGTTCAACGATACGAAGGCCGTCACCGATGCCATCCTGGAAGGGAACACCATCGGCATCAAGATTGGCATGCAACAAGATGCCTCAGCTTCGTTTATCTTTGAAAAGTACCTCTACGACCTCTACAAGAAGGATCTCATTTCCCTGGAAACCGCCCGCGATTACGCCTCCGAGCCTGCCATCTTCGACCAGATGAAGCTGGGAACCTACGTCATTCCTTCGCTCGATTCGATGCTCCACCGCTGACGGCTCGGCACCTTTCGCAGACCAGGGCCGAAGCTCGGATTTGGTCCTGGTCTGCCGCAGCCTTCGCCCCACCCCCACAGCCCGATCGACCGATTCTCCACGTTTGTCGGATCAGTCGATCGGAATTCCACGCGCGGGTCCATTTTCCGATCGATCGCATTCGAAGGAGAGCCGATAAGACGCTTTGATCGATCAGGATGCGAGGTCCTTCGCTGGGAAGACCCCGCTTGACCAACGCCAGAGGAGGTTGGCGTGCAGCTTTGACGTCAGGGAGTGATTGCCCAATGCCGCGCCGATCGCGTACGCCTCGCCGCTTTGAGTCGAGTTTGCCGGAGGTGCTCGAAACGCGGGCCTTGATGAGTGTCTTGATCAACGCCAAGCCCACCGTCGAGGTCGTGGCCGATTCCCCCTTCGTCCGGGTCGGTCATGGTCGGGTGGTCATCACGCAACCGACACCGATCACGGTCGTCGGCACCGCGCAGCCGTCCGCGGCCAACTTCGACACGATTGTCGAGGTGTTCGGCCTCGATGCACAGGGAAATGTCCTGAACAACGGCCAACCGTTGACGACCGCCACAACCAACTTCCTCGGCCGCTACCGCGCCACTTTCGAACTGCCGTCGACGATCCGAGCCGACATGAACTCGATCATCGTCCGACAGCAGGCGAACGGGTTCCTCGATGGCACCCAGACGATCGACGCCACCACCTTGACGGGCCTGACCGGCGACCTTGCGATCAACGGCACGACCCTTGAGAACCTGCAAGGCGACCTGAGCATCAACCCCGGCACCATCTCCAACCTGCAAGGCGACCTGAGCATCAACCCCGGCACCATCTCCAACCTGCAGGGGAACCTCTCGATCGAGTCGGGCACCATCTCCAACCTGCAAGGGGACGTGTCGATCGAAGGGTTCGAGTCCGACCTCGACGGCACCGTGGCCGAAGCCGAAGGACTGACCGACGAGATCTTCGGAACCCTCGAAATTGACATCGACGTGGTCGGCGTCGGTGCCGGTGAGTTCGAATCGGATGGACCGATCGAGTTCAGCGTCTTTGAGACCGAAGTGACCGGCACCGTCACGACCCCCGACCTCTCGGGCTCCCTCTCCAACGGGACGGCCGACGAGAGCAGCCGCACCGGCACCCTTTCCAACGGGACGGCCGACGAGAGCAGCCGCACCGGCACCCTTTCCAACGGGACGGCCGACGAGAGCAGCCGTACCGGCACCTTCTCCAACGGCGTCGGCCAGATCCTCCCCACCACCGGCACCTTCACCCAGACCGGCGAGGCCATCATCGCCCCGACCACCGGAACGATCCGGCTCGACGTCAACGAGTTCGCCGTCTCCGACCCCCTGACGATCTACATTCACCAGTCGCATCGACGAATGCGACCCTTGCCGATGCCCGTCAACCCGGTCGCCATGACCAACGTCGAGCGGCCGACCCGCCTGGCTTCCGCCTGGCAACGGCCCGCCGCGCTGAACCAGACCCCCCGACCAACCCTGTTCGCCATGCAGCGCCAACGGCCGACCTTCGCCGCGCGAGCCGAGTTCGCCCGGCCAGAGCGGCTTCCCCTCCTGCCGAACCTGCCCGCCCGCAATCTGCCCCGTGCAGCATTCCTGGGCGATTGACCCTCCGTCCTCTCCCCCTTTGCTTCGGGACGATCGCCCCTGGCCCCGTTGGGGTGATCGTCCCAATCAGAAGAAGGGCTGAACGGCCCTCCTCGTGCCTGAGGGTCCTCCGTACCCCGGAAGCCCCTGGAGGCACCAACACATTAGCTGGTGATGAAGACGGGGGAGGCTCCTCGCTCAAAGACGCTTCTCTCCTCTCTCCTCCCCTCTGCGACGTTGCGACTCTGCGCGAGATCCCTCTCCCCACTGACAGAATCCCTGGGCGCCCCCGGAGCCCTTCGCGCCCGTTCCCGGCATCGCCCCAACCTGCTACGATGGTGGTCTCTCGGCGCGAACACGCCCCACCCGCTTTGAATGACCCCTCGAAGACGAGAGACCGCGATGCCCCGACTTCGACCCCTCCGCCCCCTCCTCGTCCTGATCGCCCTGACCAGCTCGGCCGCCGCCCAGACGCCGAACCAACCGAGGATCACCCCCGGCCCGAATGAGCCGGACTGGGTCGCGGTTCTCAAGGGGATCTACGGGCTCGACATGTTCGACGACCTGCTCAACCCCCTGGAAACCACTGCCGAAGCCACCCCTGGGCTCTTCCGCAAGGCCGGCGACGGCCCGATTGCCTACACGCCGATCCTCGCCCTCGGCATGGTGACCGTCAACCGCGGGGGCATTTACGTTCCCGGCGCCGAGCCTGGCCAGCCGACGAAGCGGGAGCTGTGGTCCTACGAATTCAAGCACGAAGGCCCCGACGTGGAACGCTGGCAGAACATCCCCCCTCCCTTGCTCGACGGCTCGACCGTCGAGATCGACCCCGGCGACCGCGTCTTCGGCTTCTGGGTCTCCAACGACGGCCTCGACGACGGCGGCGTCTTCACCCAGCCCGCCGAGGTCCGCGCCATCAATCAGCGCCTGGCCGAGCAACCGTACAAGGCCATGATCTACCCCTACGTCGATCCCGAAACCGGCGAAACCGTCCCGAACAGCTACCTGATCGGCTGGGAATATTCGACCAACGACGACTTCCAGGATGTCGTCTGCCGCGTCGACAACGTTGTCTTGATCCAAGACGGGAAGTGATGACCGTGTCTGCAATCGTTGCCCGCCATGTGACCGATGGTCGCTGGACTCGCGTCAGCTTCGACGGCCCGAAGATCGCCTCGGTCGAACCCGCCGACGGCCCCGAGGCGATCACCCCCGACGACTCCTGGATCGCCCCGGCCCTCTGGGACATCCAGACCAACGGCCGCCTCGGCGTCTCGTTCTCCGACCCGACCCTGACCGTCGAGCAGGTCCGCGACATCGTCCTCGCGCAGGATGCCGACGGCTCGGCGCGCATCTGCCCGACCCTCATCACCGCCCCGATCGACGACATGCGGCACGGCGTCGCCACCATCGCCGCCGCCTGCGAGGCCGATCCCCAGGTCGCCCACCGCGTCGCCGGTATCCACCTGGAAGGCCCCTTCCTCTCTCCCGACGACGGCTACCGCGGCGCCCACCCGATCGAGGCCATCCGAGACCCCGACTGGACCCTGTTCCAGCAGCTTCAAGCGGCCAGCGGTGGCCGGGTCACCATCCTCACCCTCGCCCCGGAACGGCCGGGAGCGCTTGACCTGATCAAGCGCGTGGCCGATTCGGGCGTCACGGTTGCCCTTGGCCACTCGGCCGCCGATCCCGAGACGATCCGCCGCGCCGCCGATGCCGGGGCTCGCCTCAGCACCCACCTCGGCAACGGCATTGTCGCCCTGCTTCCGAGGCATCCGAACCCGATCTGGACCCAGGCCGCCGAGGACCGCCTTTGCGCCTCGCTCATTGCCGACGGCCACCACCTCGACGACGACGTGATCCGCGTTCTCGTCCGCGCCAAGACTCCCGAGCGGGTCGTCCTGGTTAGCGACGCCAGCCCCCTGGCCGGCTTGCCGCCGGGAACCTACGGCCGATGGGCCGTCGAGGCGTCGGGCCGGGTCGTCGTGGCCGGCACGCCGTACCTGGCCGGAGCGAACCGCCCCTTACCCATCGGCATCGACCGATTGATGCAGGCCGCCGGCCTCTCGGCGAGCGAGGCGATCGCCTGCGCCTCCACCAGACCGGCCCGGTTGATCGGCCAGCCCGAGCCGGTCATCGCCCCCGGGGCTCCGGCCGACCTCATCCGCTTCACTCTGCCCGGCGGTCGCTTCCGGTTGATGGAAACGATGGTGGCCGGCCAGTCCACCCCTGCCTCTCCCGAAACCTGCCCGACCGACGACCGCAACGCCCGGGGCTGATGGGATCGGCCCCTCCCTGGCGACAAAGGAAACGCTTCCATGTTCGGCATTCCGAACCCGACCCGCCTCGATCTGAACTTTCAACTGTTTGGTATCCCGATCCGGGTCACGCCGTTCTTCTGGCTGCTCGCGGCCATCATCGGCATGCGATTCGGTGGGGAAACCGCTCCGGAAAACACCCTCATCATCGCCGCCTGCGTGTTCCTTTCGGTCCTGGTTCACGAACTCGGTCACGGCCTCACCGCAAAGTTCGGCGGTGAGCAACCCTGGATCGTCTTGCACGGCTTCGGCGGTGTCTGTGCGTCCGATCGTGAGCAACGCGGGTTCGGTGCCCGGTTGCTGGTTACCCTGATGGGGCCGGTCGCCGGGTTCCTGCTCGCCATCGCAACAGTTGTTCTCTGGGCGATTCTCAACACCTCCAATGTCGCCCTCAGCCCCGAGGTCGAGCTGGCGTTTTCCATGCTCTTGATCTTGAACATCCTTTACAGTGTCTTCAACCTGATCCCGATCTGGCCGCTCGACGGTGGGCAGCTCATGATGACGATGTTCGATCGCGTCAGCCCTCGCCACGGGGCGCGTCGGTCGCACATCGTCTCGTTCCTGGCCGCCGGCACCGGCGCGGCCCTTGCGGGCATCTGGGCGCAAAATCTGATCCTCACCCTCTTGCTCGGCTACCTCGCGTTCACGAATTACGTCCTGCTCTCTCATCATCACCGCATGATCATGGCCGAGCGCGAGGGTTAATTGACGCCTCATTGAGGGAAGCCCCTGGAGCCCGCCTGCGTGTCCAACCCGATCAACGACGACCCCGACCCGATCACCACCCTGCACCAGGCGGTCGATCGCGCGACACGCCCGCTCGACGACCTGCACCGCGACCGCCTCCAGTGCCGCCGCGGCTGTGCCTCGTGCTGCGTCGATGATCTCACCGTCTTCCCGGTCGAGGCCGACCTCATCCGCCGTCACCATGCCCCGTTGCTCGCAACCGGCGCCCCCCACCCCGAGGGCTCCTGCGCCTTCCTCGACGATCAGGGGGCGTGCCGCATTTACGAACATCGCCCCTACGTCTGCCGAACGCAGGGCTATCCCCTCCGCTGGCTCGACGAGGCCGACGAAGGCGACTCCCTCATCGAGCTGCGCGACATCTGCCCCCTGAACGACGTGACCGGACCACCCATCGAGGAGCTTCCTTCCGAAGCCTGCTGGACCCTCGGCCCGGTCGAGGAGCAGCTTGCGCAGCTCCAGCACCAGGCCCACGGCGAGGTCTCGGCCCGCGTCCGCGTCCGGCTCCGCGACCTATTCACCCGGCAGTCTGGCACCCCCTGACCAGCCAGACCAGGCCCTCTCTCACCGATCGAACGTCAGCGTGAGCGTCTCGGGACGAATGTGTGAAAGCTCGTTGCCGAAACGATACATGCTCCAGCCGGTCCCGGTTTCCAGCAGGGGGAATTCGTGGAGACGCTGGGAAAACGTTCCCGCTCGTTCCGGGTCCTTGAACGAGCCGACCAGCCGGAAGTGCTTCTCCGCCCCCTCACGGTCGGCCTCTGGGAATCGAACAAACAGCCGGGCCCCGGTCCCCCGTCCCTCCGCCCCGTCCTCCTCCTCGGGCCAGACCAGAACAAAGCCCGTCCTGGGGCCGAAGCTGGCATCGGTGATCCGGTAGCGTGATTCCGCATTCATGGGATGCTGGCCGAGCATCGCGCGGTGAGTCTCGGTCGTCATCGAGGCCCCGCTCAAAAACGAGGGTGGCATGACGGCGAGAATCTTCTCCGCGTTCATCGCGTAGAAGAACAGGCTGAAGACCGTCGAATGCCAGGGAGCATACTCATTCGTCAAAACAAGCTGTGAATATTCCGGAACCTCATCCAGCACCCCGGCCCGCAACGCGGTTTCCAGATTGACACGCGCATGATGCCAGCCCCCCTCCATCCGGAACGCGGTTTCATTGAAATGCCGCGACCCAGGGGGTGAGACCAGCGCCACACACGTGTCCGCATTCGCCCGGTACGACACGCCGATCAACCCCGCAAGGCTCGTCGCCGTGACAACCCTCGCCACCCTGCGTGCCCGACTGCCGGACGCACTCCACCGCGTGACGGCGTATCCGATTCCCGAGGCCAGCACCAAACCAACCCCGAAATACTGAATGTAAACAGGAACATAGCCCGTGCCCGGGGTCACAAGCTCCTGGTATCTCATACAGACCGAGGTCGTTAACCCTGGCAAGACGGCGAGCACCAGGCCGAACAGCAGGAAAAACCCATATGCCCGTCGTGAGGGGGCTTCCTTCCCGTCGTGAAGCTGCCGAAGGCTCAGGGAACACGCGAGCATGGCAAGCACCCCGAGGCCCATCACCTCGGTTTGCCCGACCCATCTCACGAATGCAGCCGGTCCCTGGACGTCCCCGAACAGTCCTGCCGAGTCCTCGATGAAGGATGAGAGAGGCAACGCCGAGACCGCCTGCCGGCCCAGCGTCGTCAGGATCTCGGCTGCGTCAAGATTCATGTCATGGACATATCCGGGAAGATTTCCGCCAGGTTCAGGTTTGGCGTTCGGATGAAGCCAGCGCAGCAAGATTGAGAGAAACACGCACAGGCCGACGACCTGGAAAAACGGCATGGCATCCTGGAGACGCGCCCGCCAGCCCGGACGACGATACACAATCAACAACAGGTGGAGGACAAACAGCGGATACGTCACCTCGTAGGTGAGCATGGCCACGAAATAGGCAACCACGCCGAGGATGAGCCAACCACGGCCCCGGCCGGTCAGCGCGGCATCCAGCGCGATCAGCGAAATCAGCAGGAGTGCAACGACGATCTGCAAGAGGCCGAAGAACGAGAGGATGGGATCATGGAACGGACGAACCTGCATGGCGCAAATCGTCCCCAGGCAGGCCAGGCAGGCCAGGCCCCGATCGCCGGTCAACGATCGGACAAAGGTGGCGAACAGGGCAATGTTCCCGAGAATCATCAATAAAATATAACATTTATAGAAAAAGACATCAGGGATTGCGGCAAAGATGCCATTGAAAGGAATCCAGTGAAGCGGATAAAATCGCCCGCTGAGCATGACGTTCCGCATGGAATTCACCACGCGGGTGGTCAGGCTCTCGCCGGTGTAGGTCAGCATCCCTGGGACGAGCGACGTGATTCCGTCGTCGGACAGATACCCGGTGAAAAGCGTGGGCGAGAGGTGAATCGCCGCGAGCCCGACAATCAGGGCGAGCGTTGCCGCGAAGACCCTCGCGTGCTGACGGGGGACGAAGGTTCGCCTCGGGGTGACAGGCGCCTCGTCAGGATGGGGCCTTGCCGCAGCGTGATGGCCTCTGAGCGATTTCATCGGTTGCGATGTCTCCGCAACACGAACCTTCTCACCTCGAATCGCCATGACGACCCTCCCTGGCAAGGCTTCGAGGTCATTCCCTGACCTTTGCCTTTCGGACATCTTTACGCGAGACGGGCCTTCACACCAGTCAAATCCATCAAAGGGAAGACCTTATAAACCAGATCCGGCTGGATCGACAAGCAGACTTCGAGCCACCGACTCGAAAAAAGAATCAAGAAGAAAGGGGAAGGAACCATGTCCTTCACCCTTGGTGTTCTTCTCGGGAATTCGTCGTGCTTTTCCCGTGGCAAGGCTCAGCGGATCTCGACCAGAGCGATGTCGAACGTCAGATCCTTGCCCGCGAGCGGGTGGTTGGCGTCGAGCGTGACCGATCCGTCCGAGAGGCTCGACACGGTGACGACGGCCGTCTGACTGCCGTTGGTCATCTGCAACTGCTGGCCAATCTGGGGGTCGAGGTCGTCGGGGAACTGGGCCCGAGGAACATCGAAGACCAGTTCCTCGCGATGAGCGCCGTAGGCTCGATCCGAAGGAATCGTCACCGTGGTTTCCTGCCCCGGTTCCATGCCGGTGACGGCCTCCTCAAAACCGGGAATCACCTGGCTTTCGCCGATCGTGAATTCGAGCGGTTGCCGGCCGTCCGAGGAGTCAAAGACGGTGCCATCGGCCAGCCGGCCGGTGTAGTGAATGCGGACCGTGTTGCCGGTTTGGGCCTGGGCCATGACGAAGCTCCCATGGTTCGAGTCGCGGAATGCTCCACGCCTTGGGACGCAGAGTCGAACCTCCACGGATAACGCATTCCGGTCTACGCTGCAAACCCCAATTCTCTCGGACGACCCTCACGGACGCGGGGTCCACCACTGGTTGAGCGTCTCCATCATCTGCCCAACCCGTTCGGTTTGCGCCTCGGCCAGATTGCGCAATTCGGCCGGATCGGCGTCGAGCTGGTACAGCTCGGGCTCGGTCAATTCGCTCAATTCCGTCGGCACGATCAGCTTCCACGGGCCGTCGATTACCCATCGTTCGCGCAGGTTGGCGGCCGGATCATCGAGATCGATGGCGTTGTGTTCATAGTTCGCGCCGAAGATCGTTCGCCGACGCGCCACGGCCTCGACATCGAGCAGGTTGATCCCCGGCATCGCCTCGGTCGGTTCCAGCCCCACCGCCTTGAGGATCGTCGGGGCCAGGTCAACCGAGCTGGCCAGCTCGTGCGAGAAGCGCGGCTCGACCTGGCCCGGCCATCGGACCATGATCGGGCTGCGCAGTCCCGTATCGTACGGCGACCGCTTCGACCGAATGAACCCCGGCCCCTCGGGGTCCTGCGTCCAGCCGTTGTCTGAGACATAAAGAATGATCGTATTCTCCGCCAACCCTTCCTCGTCGATCAGGTCGATCAGCTCGCCACACGTCTCATCAAACCATTCAATCATGGCCCAGTAGCGGGCGATCGACGGCGTCGGGGCGACGTCTTGATACCGCTCCAGCAAGCGCTCGGGCGGGTTGTGGGGCGTGTGGGGCAAGAACGGCGCATACCAGAGGAAGAAGGGGCGGTCTTGTGCCTTCGCCTCGGCCACGAACGCTTCGATCGGCTCCATCGTTTCCCGACCGATGACCAGTCCCTCATCGCCGTGCCGCTGCCCCTGGGTCATGCCGTGGGTGAACCCTCCTCGGGAGTAATGCCCCTGCCACCACTTGCCTGTCTGAAGGCTCAGGTAATCGCGCTCGGCCAGCAGCCTCGGCAAGGTCGGGACGGCTTCCATGTGCCGGTTCATCACCTCTCGACCCTCGGTGAAGAAGGACGATCGGTAAAACTCGGCGTTGGTCATCCCCTCCGGAATCGGCGGATCGTTGCTCGTGATCTTATGTTGATGCGGAAACAGGCCGGTGATGATGCTTGCGAGGCTCGGGCAGCAGAGGCTCGACGGCACGTACCCCCGGCTGAAGGTCAGGCTCTCGCTCGCCAGGCGATCGAGCCGAGGCGTCTGCACCGCCGGATGCCCCATGAAGCCGTAATCGGTCCAGGCGTGATCATCCGAGATGATGAGGACCACGTTCGGCGGCGTCTTGCTGGGGTCTTCGGCCGTTGCCGAGCCGCTTCCCAGAGCCAGGAACACCAAGCCGACGACACCAAGCACGATGAGCCTTCGGAGTCTCAAGACCGTCATGAAAAGGACCTCACTCGAAGGATGGGGCACGACGCGATGTGTGGCCCCTTACCATAACGGTCCCCCCCGCCGATCCCAAGAGCGCACCGACGCCGAAGTCCGGCGGCCCGTGGCTCAGGCTCCCGCTTCGGCCGGTGGGCCGAACAGCTCGGCCAGCGGCAACTGAAATCCCGGCAGCACCGCCCCCCCGTCGAGCCGGTCGGCCCGGCCGAGGATGCGAACAGTCGAAACCGAGTCATACACGTAAACCTGTTCAACGCTCGGATAGACGATCCAGACCAGTTGCGCGCCGGCGGCGAAGTATTCGTGGAGCTTGTCCATCAGATCGGCCGCTCCGTCGCCGGGGCTCACAACTTCGGCAGCGATTTCGGGCGTCGCGGGCATCGCGATTCCTCGTCCCAGTCGCTTCCCCTTCGGCCATCGATCAAAACTGATGAACGCCGCATCGGGTCGACGACTCCGACTCACCGCCGGACTCAGATCAAAGAGAATTTCCGTGAGTGCCCGGCCCGCCGGGTGCTGGGCGAGGTACGCATCAAGAAATCGCTTGAGCTCGTTTGCAAGCAGTCCTTCGTCCAGACCCATCGGGGGACTCTCCACTACCACGCCGTCGATCACCTCGAACAGGTCCGGTAGCGTCATCACCTCCGGGGTATCCAGTTCCTCATCAGAGAGAATCGTGGGCGCGTCGCTGGTGATGCTTGCCATGATGGGCTGTCCTCCAAGGCGCTGAGGGGACCGTGCGTTCCAGCCTGGATCAGGACCTGGCCTCGACCTCCGCCCGGCCCGACTCGCGCCGGGCCAGCGCCGCGGCAATGAAGTCGTGGAACAACGGGTGCGATCGCGTCGGCTTCGAGCGGAACTCGGGGTGGAACTGAACCGCCAGGAACCACGGGTGGTCCGGAATCTCGATGATCTCAACCAGCGAGCCGTCCGGGCTGGTGCCGGTCGGAATCAGGCCGGTGTCTTCCATGTGCATCCGGTAGCCGTTGTTGAACTCGTAGCGGTGACGGTGCCGCTCCCAGACCTCATCGGTGCCGTAGGCTCGATGGGCAATGCTCCCCGGTCGCAGCACGCATTTCTGCGAGCCGAGCCGCATCGTGCCACCCCGCTCGCGCACCACGCGCTGCCCTTCCATCAAGGCGATCACTGGGTGCGGCGTCATCTTGTCGAACTCGGTGCTGTTGGCCCCTTCCAGACCCAGCACGTTGCGGGCAAACTCGATCGTCGCGCACTGCATCCCCAGGCAGATCCCGAAAAACGGGATCCCCTTGGTCCGGGCGTACTTGATCGCCTCCACCTTCCCTTCCACGCCCCTCATTCCGAACCCGCCGGGAATCAAGATCCCATCGACCCCCGCCAGCAAGGCCGCCGGGTCCCCCTGGCTCAGCTCCTCCGATTCGATCCGACGCACCACGACCCGCGCCCGGTGCGAGATCCCCGCGTGATCGAGCGATTCGTACACCGATTTGTACGAATCCCGATGCTTGATGTATTTCCCCACCACCGCGATCGTCACCTCGGCGTCCGGATGCTTGATCCGTTCGACCAGGTCGCGCCAGTCGTCGATCTCCAGCGGGTTCGCCTTCAGGTTCAGCTTCTTGACGATCAGGTCGTCCAGCCCGTTCCCCACCAGGCTCAACGGCACTTCATAGATGCTGAACTCTCGATCGCGCTCCTCGATCACCGCCTTCGGCTCGACGTTGCAGAACAGCGCGATCTTCTGCTTCATGTCCTCGCTCATCGAGTGCTCGGTTCGGCAAATGAGCACATCCGGCTGAATGCCGATCTGCCGCAAGGCCGTCACCGAGTGCTGCGTCGGCTTCGTCTTCAGCTCTCCGGCGGCCTTCAAGTAAGGCACAAGCGTCAAATGAATGAACAGGCAATTTTCCTTCCCCACGTCGAGCGGAAACTGCCGGATCGCCTCCAGAAACGGCAACCCCTCGATGTCGCCCACCGTGCCGCCGATCTCGGTAATCACCACGTCCACATCATCATCCGCCAGCCTCAGCACGGCCGCCTTGATCTCGTCGGTGATGTGCGGGATCACCTGCACGGTGTTCCCCTCGTAGTGCTTCCCCTCGCGTTCCTTCTGGATCACCGACAGATAAATCTTCCCCGTCGTGTAGTTGCAATCCTTCGTCAACGGCGCATCGGTGAACCGCTCGTAATGCCCCAGGTCCAGGTCGCACTCCGACCCGTCGTCGAGCACGTACACCTCGCCGTGCTGATACGGGCTCATCGTCCCCGGATCGACGTTGATGTACGGGTCGAACTTCTGCAAGCGGACCCTCAGCCCCCGATGCTCCAGCAGCATCCCGATCGACGCGCACGTCAACCCCTTGCCCAGCGAACTCACCACGCCGCCCGTCACGAAAATATGCTTTGCCATTCCGTTTCCCGTTCCCCCGCCGAGCCTTCCCCGGCGCTCCGATGACCCCTCGGCGACTTCAAAACCAACAGTATACCATCGCACCGACCATCGGTTGGCCTCCCGCTTCCACTCTCACAGGATGTGTCGCCCCTTTGCTCTGGGTGGCCCCGGTTGCTCGCCAACCGGGGCGGCGTCGCCGCAAGAGGCAACGGGACGCCCCACTGAGACCGCTCGTCGCTCCGGAAACCCCGGTTGACGAGCCACCAGGCCACCCGGGAAAAACCCACCATTAAGGAGTGGAAGCGGTACAACGAGACTGGAGAAGGAGACTCTGCCCGCTGATCACGACAACCCTACGGGAACGGCTCTAGGCCGAGGCCGCATCCAGCGGGCTCCGCCAGATCGGCTGACGAGGAAACAGGATGCGGGCCGAGTCGAGCGCCGTGGCGGTCGAGGCCTGCATGCCGGGATCTTCCTCCAGCAGGGCGTCAGGGTCGGTGTGGCCCATGACCAGCCGGACGAAGGCGTCGGCGGTCAGGGTGAGGTGGCGGCGGCCGAGGCGGTCGGGGTCGATCGAGGTGCGGGTCTTGGTCGGCTCGATGTGCAGCAGGAAACGGCGATCCTCGACCGTCAGGCCCAGCTCGACCGGCGAGGCGTTCGAGGCCGCCACCCGCTTCGACAGCTCGGGCAAGATCGTGCGCAGGAACCGCTCCGGGTCGGGAATGTGGTACATCGACGCGTTGCCTTCCAGCTCATCCACGTCGAGAATCGTTCCCTTGATCTGTCGGAAGGTGCTGATGACCGGGTGATCGATCGGCGCGTGCACGACCACCTCGGGATAGGCCCGTTCCAGCGCCTCCGACCGAACCCGGCCGAGCAAGGCCGGCAGGGCCTCGGGCCGGTCCGGATCGACCGCCAGTTCCAGAATCTTGTGATCCTTCACAAAGGCGTAGCCGTGGACCTTCTCGCCGAGGCAGGCCACCCAGATCACATGGGCGTACTTCCGGCCGATAATCCAGCGCCAGTATTCTTCCGACCGCACGATCGAGCCGGTCGTCTGGCCGTAGTTGCGGTCGTAAAGCTCCATCAGGTCGCCCAGCTCGACCTGCCGCCAGGGCCGGACGTGCCAGGGGCCGGGCTGACCATCGGCCGCGGCATCCCCGCCGATCGGCAAGGTCCGGCTCGGGGCCTTGCCCAGGGTCTGCTTGCCGCAGAGTCCCCAGCCGATCGGCCGGTAGAAGCGGGGCATGGCGGTCGTCAGGGCCATCAAGACCGCCCCGGAGGCCCGGGCGCGAGTGTCGGCCAGGCGGAGCAGTTCCTGGGCGTACCCCTGCCCCCGGTATTCCGGCAGGGTGCCGACCCACATCACGCCGTTCATCACCAGCGGGACCGATCCGTAGCGGACGATCCGCTCGGTCAGGTGCGCATGGCTGGCAACCTTCCCCTCAACCCGGGCCAGCAGGCGCTGCTCGGGCTTGTAGGACGGGTCGCTCAGCGAGCCGAGGAACGCCTCGCGGTCGGGCCCGTGGAAGACATGCAACAGGGTTTGATAGATGGCCTCGTGATCGGCCTCGCTCCCCTGGCAGAATTCGACGGGGCCGCGACGGACGGGCAATCGCGAGCTGGACGGGGACTCTTTCATCAGCGAACGCACCAGGAGGCCGCCGGCTCGCGGCGGCTCGGGCTGAACAGTCCGGACCCGCGGCCCGAGCCGGCCATCCGGCAGGCCGCGGCACGACCGAATGCCTTATTGTAGGGGACCGAACGGCCCTCCGCCTCGGGCGAGCGGCGAAAATTTCCGGCAATTCTGCCGAAGCTTACGTCGAAGTCACCCGGGAGGCCCCCTTCAGGGCCGTTCGGAGCCGATCCGAAGGGTGAAGAACCGCCGCATACTCCCGACTTCTTGCCAGCGCATTGCGTGCCAGGCCCGCCCGCAACCGCTCGGCCTGCTGGTGCAACGCGCTCCGTTCGGCCGACACCAACGGTTCGAGGGCCCGGTTGGCCTCTCGAATCGCATAGTAGCGGGCAATCCGCTGGCGACGCGACCCGGTCGGGCCTTCCACGGCCGATTGCTTGGCCAGCAGAGCCGATCGGGCCGCCTCGGGCAGCGGTTCGGCCAGGTGACGGTCGGGGTTGAACGTCAGATCACGAATCTGGGCCTCGACGCTCCGAAGCTGCTCGGCCGAGGCCGGATCATCGGGCAAGCCCGGCCAGAGCGTCAGCGACAGGGTCAGAAAGGCCGGCGGTTCCAGGCCGAAGACGCCCCGGAAGACCTCGTCTCCCAGCTCGTCGTACTTCGCCCCCCCGATCCCATGCAGGAACAGGTCGCCCAGCAAGGCGCGGGCAAACATGGTCGTCGTCAACGCCCGAGTCCGCAAGCGCACCCCCTCGGCCGGTAGCTCCCGCAGCCGTTCGACGGCGCAGCAGGCGTCTCGATCGGGGCCGAGCGGCAACTCGCAGAGCGGCTCGTCCTCCCCGGCAATCCGAAGCTCCATCCGGGTCGGATCGACCTGTCGGGCGAGCAACGGATGACGCCGAGGCGATTCGCGCCGCCAGATCCAGAACGGGGCCTCGTACCAGTCCCCCTCCTGGGCCAGCTCGGGCACCGGATGGTTCCGGCTCCGGATGCCGTGCGCCTTGCGGTAGCGCTCCAGCGCCGCGTTATGCACCGATCGAACCCGCGGCAGGTGGGCGAGCAAATGGCAGGCGAACCAGAGAAACGCCTCCGACTCGCAGACGCGACTGAGCGGAAGCTCGGCGTTCCGCACGCCCCACGCCGCTTCCCGAGTCCGTCGCATGGCCGCCAGGCGAAGGCCGAGGCGGTCGGTCGTTCCGGTGGCCTCGATCGCCCTCGGCCAGTCGTGCCGGAGCAACGGGTCGTCGATCAAGGGGCCCATCAGCTCCAGCGTCCGATCGGCGAAGGTCGCAAAGGCCGCCTCGTCCCGGATGCGCAGATCCTCGTACGGAAACTCCCCCGACCATTCATCAAACGCCACATAGCGCGAGAGCAACCGGCCGTTTTCCCGAAACGGAACACGGATGGCCACCGCCTTCGGAATGTCGTTATCGACGATCAGGTTCAGGCCCAGCCCGCCGACCGCCCCGGCAATCGCTTCGGTGGCGAAGTTCTTCACCCAGACCCCTGGATGCGACAGCTCCGGCTGGTGCCCGGTGACGATCAACGGCACGTTCGGATCGCTCCCCGGATCGGGCAGCCCGTCCAGGTCGTCGAGGCCGAAGCGGCGAAGAAACCGACGCGATTGCTCCAGAATCTCGTGCCGGGCCATCGCCCGGAGCCGGCCAGCCCGACGCCCCTGGAAGTCGTGATCCCACGAGGCAAGCCGCGCTCGGTTGGCGGCGAGAACACCGGGAGCCTCGGCCAGCGGAGGGTCGGCCAGAATTCCGCCGTCCTCGGCCGGGGCCCGCAAACGACGAGGGGTCATCGTCATCCGCAACACCCCCCGGCCACTTCCAGGCGAGCCTCACGCAGCGCCTCTTGAAACACCGATCGGTAATGGTTCAGGCGATACTCGGCGTCGTCGAGCGCCCCGCCGAACGCCCGAGACTCGTCCAGGTAAATCAACGGCACCGGCACCTCAACCACCGCCATCCCATGCTGGGCCGCCTGCACCCAGACCTGAAGCGGCATGGCATAGCCGTCGTCGCTGATCGTGAAATGCCGCAAGGCACTGGCCCGATACGCCTTGAAGCCGCAGAAGGCGTCGGTCAGGTGGAACCCGAGGCACTCGTTGAGCCACCGGGTGACCTCGACATTGATCTTGCGACGCTGTTCCGGAGGAACCTGGCTCGGGTCGAAAATCTTCAGATACCGACTGCCCGAAACCAGGTCAGCCTCGTCCAGATGACGGGCAATCTCGGGGATCAGGGCCGGCTCGTGCTGGCCGTCGCAGTCGAGCGTCACCAGGCCGTCGTACCCTCCCGCCAGGGTCGCCTCGAAGGCGCTTCGGAGCCCCGCCCCGTAGCCTCGGTTCCGCTCGTGGCGAATGACCTTCACCTCCGGAAACCGGGCGAGCCGTTCCGGCGTGCCGTCGGTCGAGCCATCATCGACCACCAGCACGTCTCCCGGCGCGTGGCGCAAAACCTCGGCCAGAACCGGTTCCAGGTGGGCTTCTTCATTGTAAACGGGAATGGCCGTGAGCAGGCGCATGGCAAAAGGTACTCGGGGCCGGTCGGGGTGCGACGCGTCGCTCTGGCAAGGGGCGAATCTCACTCAATTTTCGCATTCTAGGCCAGGCGACTCGTAAGTCAACGCAGCCGATCGCTTCGGCTCGACTTGACCCACCGCAGAAGTCGTGCCATCATCCCCCCGCCCGACGCAAATTGCCAGGGAAGGCAACCTCGTCGGGAGATTCCCTTCGCCCCGATTCGATTCGATCCGGGCTTTCGGTGCGGTGACCGCCATACAACACCTTTTTGATGGACTTTCGCTCAACTCGCGGCCCCTCCCGAGCCGAAGGGAGTTTCTGAGTGAATCGTTAAAGTTTCGGCGATCGTTTAGGTCGCCACAAAGGGCCCATTCGGCCATCGGTCGTCAGGGAAAAGGAGTTCCGATGACCTTCGACGAGTGCCACGAGCGGCTGGTCCAGATCCGGCGCGGCCAGGGAACCCGCTTCCCGAAGATCCGGATCGACTGTGGCGGCCAGGTCTTCAAAGGCCGGCTCGCCCGATCCGACAGCGATCCCGAGCACCGCTCGGCCCCGATCGCTCCCCGAGGCGCCCTCGTCCTCGAAGACCTCCACCACGGCCGGGCCTCTCAAACCATCGTCGAACTCGACCGGCTCCGCTCGCACGATCTCCACGACCTGACCGACCCGGCCTGATTGCTCGTCCTCGTCCGGTCCCATCCCCCTGCCACCTGATCTGTCGCGCTGTCTCAAACCTTCTCCCCCGCTCGCGGGGGAGAAGGTGGCCGCAGGCCGGGTGAGGGGGCTCCCCGCCAGCTCGCAAGGCGTGGCGTCCTTGATCGAAGGCCAACCCCTCTCCCCGTTCGCGGGGGAGAGGGAGGCAGAACTCAACCTTCTCTCCCGCTCTTGCGAGATACTTTCTGCCTACTGCCTACTGCCTACTGCCTACTGCCTACTGCCTACTGCCCATCGGCAAGCCTTGCACGGTCGCCGGGGCTTCGCTGCCCGACTCATCCCGGACGCTCACCACGCTTCCGGGTTTCATGTGCGAGGTCCGCACGTATCCCAGCGCGATCGGCTGCCCCGAGCGTTCCGAAACGGCCGACGAGCCGATCCAGCCCACCTCCTTGTCCCCGGCGAACAGCTTCGATCCGCCCGGCGGGGGCGGCTCGGCGTCGATCACCAAGCCTCGGATGAGTCGGTTGACGTGCCCGAGCGCATCAAGCCGCGCCACGGTTTCCTGGCCGAGATAGCACCCCTTCACGAAGCTGATCGCCCGATCATTCCGGTCGAGTTCTTGCGGCAGATTCTTCTCGGTCACGTCTCGACCCGAGGCCGGCGTCCCGGCTTCGATCCGAAACGCCTCGAACGCCTCGGCCGAGAGCATCGCCAGCCCCAGCGCCTCGCCGGCCGTGGTCAGGGCCGATCGCACCGCCTCGGCATCCTCGATCGCCCCGATCACCGTCACCCCATCGGCTCCGAGCGGCCGTTCCCGGACCAATCGCACTGATTTTCCGGCGACGTGACCCGCCAGATGGTCAAGCTCTCCTTCCGGCAAGCGTTCCACCCCGACCGCCGCCATCACCTCCTCCACGAGCGGCCCGGCCAGATGCAGCTCGAACGTCGAGGCGGTCGCCTCCTCCAGCTCGACCTCCTCCAGCACGCCGTACTTCCGCAGATGGGGCAAGATCGGCGGCAGCCCTTCGGCTTCGGTGCGCAGCAGAATCTCGTCGTCGAGAATCACCAGCGTGATGAACCCGAGCGTCTTGCCTTGCGGGCTGGTGACAAACGCCTCGCAGCCCGATCCTGGGGTTTTGCGATTGATGTCGTTGGTCGTCAGGTTATGCAGAAACTTCGCCCGGTCCGGCCCGATCACCCGCACCCTGGCCCTTCCCGGCAAGTCGGCCATCACAACCTTCGAATCCAGAGCAATCGCGGCGGGAGTCGGGAAGCTGGGCATCGGTCACATCTCGTCCGTTGATCGTCTCGATTGGCCAGTCGGGGAAATTGTCAGCTCGACCAGAGGGCAGATCCCCCGTTAATCCTCAATCACCTGCGGCCGGGTCCGGTCGGCCTGGCTCAGCACCAGGCACGACGACGCCCCCGAGGCCAGGCGGCGCGCCTCGTCGGCCGAGGCGAGCGCGATCATCGCCAGGTCATCGACGAGTTGATCGTCCAGCGCGCTGAGCAAGTAAAGATCGGCCCAGGCCAACGCCTCGGCAATGGCAAGGGCGGTGAGCGCATCGGGCTCCTTCCGGGCGTCCCGGAGAGCCTTGACTCCCCCCCGCGAGGGGTCGTCGAGCGCCGTCAGACGTTGCAAGGCCGGGCCAGGACTTCCTTCGACGCGCGAGAGAATGGCGATCTTGCCGCCTCGCTGGACGAGCCCGGCGGCCGTCGTCAGACCCCGCGCCAGGTCGTTGAGGCTCGTCGGCCGACCCGGAGCGCCGATGCCGGCGATCACCAGCTCGGCCCGGCTCTCGGGGCGGAAGGTCCAGGCGGCGTCCACGGCCTGAATCCCCGCCTCGCGCACCGCGCCGGCCTCGCCGACGACCAGCCCGGCGGTTCCCGATCGACCGGGCAAGACCCCCACGTGAAAGAGGCTCCCGAGCAGCCACGACACCTCGCCCGACTCCTCCAGCACCGCCCCTCGCTTGCCGACCCCTGCGGGCGCATCCCGTTCGCTCTGCTGGGTTTCGGCATTGCTCAGGCCGGGAAAGATGGTGCTCCAGGGGCCTCGGTAGCCGAGCACCTCGTCGAACCCGAGCGCCCCGACCGGCACCACCACGTCAGCCTCGGTCAGGGTTCGGTTCAGGTAGATCCGACGCCCCGCCTGGGTGCTGGCCAGGTAGGCCATCGTTTGCGCGTTCTCAGAGCCGGGAGCGTGCGTTTCCAGCCGGATCGTCGCCGGCCAATCGTCGCGCTGCGACGGCGGAATCGGCCCTAGACTGACCCCCTCGATCGACTCCACCCCTGCCTCGGTCAGCACCTCGGCCACAAGAGCGACCAGTCGCGACACGTCCAGCACGTTCGGGTCGATCGCCAGGGCCACGCGGTCGCCGGGCACGACATTTTGCCGGAGCGGCGGATAGCCTCTCGGCGCTTCGAGGTCGCGGCGGAGCTGCTCGCGGACGGCGTCGAGCGGCATCCCCTCCGGGCCGTTCCAGGCGGCGACAAGACGATCGTCGCTCACGTCGAAGGCTATCTGATCGTCCTGAAACTCGACCGCGACCCGCATGGGAATCATCCCTCGATCCACCGAAGACCCACCCCCGCCGGATTCCGTGATCTGATCCGATCACGACCGGCCTTCCCCCTCATCCTAGGCCCGGCCCTTCCCCGCTTCAAGCGAACCGAAAGGGAAGGTCATCCCCCCCTCTTCAATCGCCCGAAACCTTCGCCAGGCGCGCGGCAAGGGGGGGGAGTCGTCTTCGCCGTTGGCGGCAAGGACGGCTCCCCCCCTTTCGTTCAAGCCGGTCGATCGAGCCTCCTCAGCGCGATGGTCTGACCCAGAACACCATCACGTTGGGACGGTCATCGGTGTTGGCCGAGTCTTCCACCGCCTCGGGCGATGGCCTCGGTGGCAACGGAAACTCCAGCACCCCTTGCGGTTGAGGCGGGGGGATCACGAGCCGGTCGTTCCCCTTGGCCTCGGGCTCGTGATCGTGCCCGCGATTGGCCAGCAGCCGCTCCTCCCGCGATCGCAACGGGGCGGCCTGCTCCACGGACTTGAGCACCAGGCTCCCGGCATCGCCGAGCAGCAGCGATTGCGCCGGATCCGCCTCGACCGGCTCGACAACCCGGCAGCGGTCCCCCAGCGATTCCTCCAGCTGGTCGAGCAGGTTCTTCTCTTCGGTCGGGTTGGCAACCAGCAAGAACAGGTCGGCCGGGCGGCCGTCCGCCTCGGGTTCCGCCGTCGCCAGATGGCCATAGCGGGGGTCGCTCCGTAGCGTGTCGCGGAGCAGATGGTTCAGCTCCTCGGCCAGCTCCTCGGCCGAGACGCCGACCATCGGCTCGATCACGAACGTCCGGGACCGGTCGAAATCGACCAGGTCGAGCAGAAACGCTGCCTGGTCCGCGGCCAGTTCCACGGGGGCCTCGGCCACCGTCACGTCCGGGTCCTCGGGAGCCGCTTCGGCCACGATCGTCTCCGGGGTCGAGTCGTTGGCGGCGACCTCAACCTCTGGTTCGGCCTCGGTCCCGGCCGGGGCAATCGTCTCCTCCGGCAGCGCATCGGCAGGGTCTTCGACCCCCGCCAGTGGCCCCTGCCCCTGACCGCCCTGAGGAACCGGCCGGTTCCAGAACAGGGTGACCATCAACAGCGCCGCCAGCGCCAGGATGGTCGACGAGGCAATCGGCTGCAAGGCTCGCCGCCGGGTGGCCGCTTGATTCAGGCGTGCCACCACCGCCCCGGAAACGTCCGGCAGGTCGGGTGGCCGGTGAACATTCGCCATCAGGCCGTGCAATCGGGCCAGCTCACTCAGCGAGTGAGCCACCCGAGGATCGGCCTCGGCCGCCTGTTCGACGAGCAAGCGAGACTCGGGGTCAAGCTCGTCATCGACGTAGGCGTGAATCAGGGAATCGTCAATTGTGGGCATTGGGAGCAACGGGGAAGGAAGAATGAGGAAGAAGCGAACGCGAGGCAAGCACAACCAGACGGAGACGGATCAAGAAGGATTCGAAAACGAGACGATCCCTCCGCCATGTTCAATCAGTCCGAGGCGTTTCAGTCCGAGTCGAGCGGCCCCTGGCGAACCGGCGATTCATCCAGGAAGTCCGAAAGCTGATCGCGAAGCTCTTTGCGGGCCCGGTGCAATCGGCTCCGGACGGTGCCGACGGGGATGTCCAGGATCGCGGCGATCTCCTCGTACCGCAGGCCGTCGAACTCCTTCAGGACCACCACGGCCCGGTGGTCGGGTGCCAGCGCGTCCAGGGCGGCCTGGATCATCGCGTCTCGCTCGGCCCGTTCGGCCGGCAAGGTGGGGTCGGATCGCTCGGAAAGGTCCGCCGGGTCAAGCTCGGTCTCCCGATCGACCCACAGCTCCGAGAGCCTCGCCGGCCCCTTCCGACGCCTCCGATGACTCAACGCCAGGTTCACGGCCAGGCGGTACAGCCACGTATAAAAGGAGCTACCCCCCCGAAACCTCCCCAGTTTCCGGTAGGCGCGCAGGAACGACTCCTGCAGCAGGTCCTGGGCATCCTCCGCCGACCCGGTCAACCTCACCAGGGTCGGATAGAGCCGATCCTGATGCCTCCTGACCAGCTCCCCGAAGGCCTCCGCCGAACCCGCCCGACTCGCCTCGACCAGCTCCTGGTCATCCTCGAACCCGGTCATCGTATGCCCTTCGACGCCCTTCGTCGCCCAAAGGTTCCCGCCGACCCTCCCCCTCGACCGACGGGCCATCGCTCTCTCTCCTCAATGATCCCCAATCCCGACCCGCCCCGATACCCCGCGCCTCCCAGACGCCTCGGTCAGGGGGACCGGTTGCGGTATACCTCAATACGTCATGAAGTCGCCCGGTGTAATCGTAATTGCACCAATTCGTATTGACGCTCCCTCCCTGGTCGCTATTGTCCCACATGGGACTCCATCACTGGCGATGGTCCGACCATTTGGAGAGCATTTGCCATGCGACCGGTCTTTCTGTCCTGCCTTGCTCTGGCATTGCTCGCCACCCCCGCCGCGGCGGCCCCAATCCGGGTCACGTTCGAGATGAGCGATCAGGCCGGCTTCGGCTCGAATGAGCCGAGGACATTCTCGGCAATCCTCCCCGACGAGCCGGCGTGGCAGAGTTATCGCCTCAACAGCATTCACGTCCGACCGCCGCAACACGGACAGGCCGAGCCGGTGTCAGCCAACTTCCGGCTCCAACTTCACTTCGATCGCTTGATCGAGGGGCCGGTGGCAACGGGTGGACCTTCACTCTCCTTCGACGTGGAGATGGATGGCTTCGTCACGACCAGACCCGATGGCGGCATGACACCCGATGGTGCCTGGCAAGGGACGGTTTTGTCATCAGACTGGCAATGGCACGACTCTCCGCAGATCCAGCTTCCGCTGATCGAGTTTTTCCGGGATGAGGTGTCGTTCTCCGGTTACGTCACCGGCGGTTCGGAGGGCGAACTCATCGCATCCTTCATCCTGCCCCCGATCCCTGCCGAATACCTCGCCGAGCCAGTACCCGAGCCCTCGACCGTCGCCGGCTGGGGCGCCGTCGGCCTTGCGGCTCTCGTCATCCGGCACTGGCGTCGCAAGTCGATGGATAAGCCTTCGGCGGAATGACGATTTGAGTCTACCCAGTCTGCCGGGTGCCCTGCCCACGTCTTCGTGGGCAAGCCCGGTGTTTATCCCGATGCTTGTAACCTTTGCCTCACGCAGCGACCCTCACGCCTTCGCCTCCTGGCCAGGGCACCCAGCAAGGAGCGATCTCCTGCCCGGTCCATTCTCAACGCCCCGCAACGGCGGGGTCGTCGGTCAGCGACCACGAGATCCGCTTCTTCAAGGCACCTGCCAGGGCTCGGAGGGTTCCGACAGTGGGGTTGGGTACCTTGCCGGTTTCGAGCTTCGAGAGCGTAGCCCGGTCGATCCCGGAACGTGCCGAAAGTTCGGACAGGCTCAACCCTTGCCGCTGCCTCTCGGCTCGGAGCTGCGCAAGCGCATCGGCGAGCTCCGGATCGATCGTCAGGGGAGGGAATTCTTCGCGGACCTTCCGGATGACCTGGGCTTGCTCCTCCTGCCCTTCGGGAGTCGCCCGCCGGGCCTTGTCTCGGGCGATGGCAGCCTCAGCGGCGGCTCTCGCCTCTGGAGGCAGTTGGTCCAGCGAGTGACGGGTTCGGGGATGCATCGAATGACTCCTCACACCGACTCCGGTTCGTACGCCGTGACGGGGCGAATGACCGTGACGGGTTCGGTTTCCAGAATCTCATAAACGACGAGGATCATCGTCCCCGTCTCGGTCATCCCGAAGACAAGAGGTCGTCCCGTCGAGCGGCTCACAGTGACCCGTTGTGACGGGTCTCTCAAGACCTGTTCAACGTCCTCGATCGTCAACCCATTCGCCGCGATGTGCTGGACGTTTCCTTTTGGATCGTCCTCATCATCCCAGACGATCAAGTCGAACTCGATCATCGAGAGCCTTGTTTCATGAGCCTGATAGGTGAAGTTGAATTTTAGGCAAACGATTACTGTCCGGACAAGTGTCCAAGACAGACTGCCGTCTCAGGGGTTTACGATATTCAACAAGCTCATCGTCTCGTCCACCCCCCGGGCGGGCGAGAGGGCCGTCGTGGCGATCCCCGAAACGACCTTGGTGATGTTGTGGTCGACCGCGTCCTCCCGACCCCAGACGGACCCGTCGGCCGAGGTGAGGTAAACCGAGAACGTCCGGTGCCCGGTGCCGGGCCGCTCGCCGATCAGGTGCAAGACCGCCCGCCGCCCGTCGAGGCCGCCGAACAGCGTCTCGCCAATCCGGTAGCCCGCGCGGACCCGGCCGGAGGTGACGACGATGTGCTCGGGAGCGGCCCGGAACCCGTCGCGCTCAAGCTGGGCGCGGAGGCGATCGAGGAACGGCGCCAGGTGCCCCTCCTCGCTGATCGCCAGGGCATTCAAACCATCGGAAATCACGATCTGAACATCAAAGCGCCCGTTATGGTTCTGCCGGAGCCGCCGGATCGTCTCAAGGCCCGCGTCGGAAAGGCGCTCGCCGGATTCGGGGTGAAGGATGTAATCCTCTCGATCCGCCGATCGGGTCGCCACCGAAACCGCCCCCGGCACCCCGGCGACGAACGCCGGGGGAAGCTCGGCCCAGATGCTCTCCTTCGCGTCGTCGTAAATCCGAGTAATCGCCTCGCCGAGCCCCGGCTCCAGGTCGAACGGCCGCTCGCCGTGCCCTCGGGGCAGGAACACGCCGTGGCTCCGGACGGCGTCCATCTGGGCGGTCCCGTCGGAGAGGATCTCGGCGTCGCTCCGCGCGTCCCCCTTGCGTCGGCAATACTGCAAGTACACCCAGAGCGGGTCGCCGAAATGCTCGGTCGGCCTGCCGTCGGCGTCGATGACCCCGAGTGCCTGGAAAAACGCCCACATGCGATCCTCGACGCGCGTCCCGAACGTCTCCCGCAACCGCACGTGATCCTGGAACCCGGTCGTCAAATAGCCGAGCATCGGGTCGATCTTCGTCGGCAATCCCATCAGGTACGCCGGGCAGGCCGGGGTCACCTGATCGAGGCACCAGTCCAGGTCGTCGAGCGATACGCTCATGTGCAGGGTCGAGCACACATCCAACCCGATGCACAACCCGTGCAGCTTGCCCATCACGATGTCTTCGAGGCAGCAGCGGACAAGCTGCTCCTTCGTCCGGAAGACCTCCGGCCCGATGAACCCGGCCACATCGTTCACGATCAACCAGGCGTCGGGCTCGGCCCCCGCATTTGCTCGGGCCTGGGCGACACGCTGGGCCAGGGCTCGGGCGAAGCCATACTTGCGCGCTTCGTGCACCACCATGTCCACGCCCTGCGCGTGGCCGTTGGTGAAGTCCGCACCTTGCCCCGTCTCGAAGTAGAGGCCGAACGGCCCCGATCGGGCGTCGGCATAGCCCAGCATCTTCTCGGTGCTCACGTCGAACGTCCGGTTCGCCGCATCGCTCCCGGCGATGCTCTGAAACCAGAGGGCCGTGCTTCCCGGCTGCGATGCCTCCACCTCGGCCTGCACATCAATATGCGACAGCACGCAATGCGGCAGCACGTCTTCAAGCCCGAACGTGGCGATCACCTCCTTCAACGTCTTCTCGATCGCCCCGACCGATTCCGGGGTGCTCGACACCGGGTTATTGCCGAGCAAGACGTCTCCCACCGCGAACGACCAGCCCGAGAACACCTGCCATCGAATGTCAATCACATCATCCGTCGGTGAGTTCGGCTGGATCCTCGCCCCCAGATACCCCCTCGCCCCGACCTTGCTCCCCGGCAGCGGATTGAACACCTTCGACCCGACGGCGATCAGCTCCTCGTTGCTCATCAGCTTCACGACGCAGCCGATCACCTCGCTCGACAACCCCGGCATGATCCCCTTGATGGCGTCCTCATCCCGATCGAGCAGGAACCGCTTCAAGTCCCCGACGGTCATTCCTTCCGTCCGCTGCGCCGCCCGATCATCCCGCGACCGCCGCAGCAATGCCGACAGGCTGTCCTCAATCAACGGGTGTGCATCGATCTCCTCAATCCTCGTGTTGCTCAACAGCGTCCGAGCCTGGACGCGCGAATCCTCATCCACCGCGGCCACGCCGACAATTTCATCCCCCTCCTTGAACGCATTGGCCGCGCCCAGGATTTTCGTGTAGAGCCGAGCGTCAAAGGCCCCTGCCATCGTCCGGACCCGGTCGAAAACACTCTCTCCCGCTCCGGACGGATCGAGCCGTACCGGCGGCTCGTCCGCGAGCATTCCGGCCCTCAATCGCTGCGAGATCGAAGTGAAGGCGACGGCCGAGGCCCCGCCCGCCAGTGCGCTCAGGAAGGTTCGGCGTTGCATCACGAGCGTTGTCTTCCCATAAAAGGGGGATTGACGATGGACCCGTTCGAGCCAGGCTTGACCCCGGCGGCATCACGGCCATGCGGTCCCGGTCAGGCTGTCTCGAATGTCTTAGACATCGTACAATACCGCTCGGCCGCGCAATGCTCCAGGAGAATTGTTCGCGTCCCCCGGTCGGGTCGGTTCCGGCGGCCTCCCGTCGCGCATCGGGAATCCCCTCGCGCCCCTCTTGGTCCTCGCCGATGGCTCCCGACGACCCCCTCCCCCCCTACTCCTACGTCCCCGGAGGCCCCTGGCCGCACCCGATCAGCGGCGCCGGTGGGCACCTGGCCGATACCCCCCGCCATCCGGTTTCGCCCATCGAGGCCGACGCCTGGCACCGCTCGGCCGCCTACCTGCGCGGGGTTCGGCTCTACAACGCCGGCTACTACTGGGAGGCCCACGAAGCCTGGGAATCCCTCTGGCATGCCCACCACCGCCGCGGCCCCACCGCCGACGTTCTGAAGGCGCTCATCAAGCTCGCCGCCGCCGGCGTCAAGGTCCGCCAGGGGCAGCCCCGAGGCGTCTCCACCCACGCCCTCCGCGCCGCCGAGCTGTTCGAAGGCGTCGTCGCGCTCGGCGTTCCGCGCCTCCTGGGCCTCGATCTCTCCTCCTGGGCTTCCCTTGCCCGTCGCCTCGCCGCCGATCCCCCAATTGCCCCCGCCGATCTCCGCCCGGTCGTCGCCGGCCTGCTCGGCCCTCCCATCGAACCGGAAGACGGATGACCGTGTGGTTGATCCGAAGGACGCGTATTACCCATTGGCAGAGCTTCATAACCAAAGGTATGATCAGTTGCGGACCCGGACGCTCCCGGATTGTGCCTCGGGCGCCGGGTCCGGAGATGGCCCGTCGTATGGAGCACGCGAACATGACGACACGACTCGATCGGTCCTGGCTTCGAAGACTCGCAACGGCGACGACCCTGGGCGCCTGCTTCGCCCTGGCGATGGCCTCAACCGCAAACGCCCAGCGAGAATTCCCCGATTCGTACTTCTTCACCGTCAACAGGCCCGAACTCCAGGCCGCTCACGCCGAGATGACCGGCCAGCCCCGGCCCGAGTTCACCATCGGCGACTGGATCAACGCCGATCTCTCCGCCGGCGACCTCGAAGGCAAGATCCTGATCGTCGACCTCTGGGCCACCTGGTGCGGCCCCTGCCTCGCCGCCATCCCCAAGAACAACGACCTGGCCAAGCGCTACGCCGATCAAGGCGTCCTCGTGCTCGGTATCTGCACCTCTCGCGGTCAGGAGAAGCTTGAGCAGGTCGTCGAGCAGCGCGACATTCAGTACCCCGTCGCCCGCGACCCCGACCAGGAAACCGCCGAGGCCTGGAACGTCGCCTTCTACCCCACCTACGCCGTCGTCGACCGCAAGGGGATCGTCCGCGCCATCGGCCTGATGCCCAGCCGCATCGAGGACGTCGTCAAGGCCATCCTCGACGAACAGCCCGCCGAGTCCGATGCGGCCCTTCCACAGGATTGATCCCTGATTCTGATGGCCCGGAATCGGAATCCCTGGGGTGTCTGGGGCCATCCTGGTCCCAGGCATTCCCGAGGGCCCCTTGGGGCACCCATCAACGGATCGGGTTCCTAGCTATGCTGCCGCTGCTCGGCCGGGTGGGCGGCGGCGGTACTGAGGTTATACGCCGTGTTGATCAGGCCGATGTGGCTGAACGCCTGCGGAAAATTGCCCACGAGCCGGCGATTGGTAAGGTCGTACGCTTCCGATAGCAGGCCGAGGTCGCTCCGAATCGACAACAAGTGTTCGAACATCCGCTTCGCGTCGGCTCGGCGGCCCATCAAGGTGTAATTGTCCACCATCCAGAACGAGCAGAGCAAAAACGACCCCTCGCCCGGCGGCAGGCCATCGACCGACGGGTCCGTCTCGTACCGATCGACGAAGCCGTCGTGCATCAAACGCTCCTCGATCGCCCGCACCGTGCTGACCATCCGGGGGTCGTTGGGTTCCAGGAATCCGACCAGCGGCATCATCAACACACTGGCATCCAGAAATTTCGATCCGTACGATTGCATGAACGCGCCGACCTCGGGATCGAAGGCCCGTTCCAGGATTTCATGCCGAATCCGATCGCGGAGGCTTCGCCAGCGATCGACAGCGCCGTCTCGGTCGAACTGTTCCACCCCTTTAACGGCGCGATCGGCAGCGACCCAGGCCATCATCTTCGAATGCGTGAAGTGCCGCCGAGGCCCCCGCACTTCCCAGATCCCCTCGTCCGGCTGATCCCAGGCCGTTTCGAGGTAATTCATCAGTTCCTTCTGAAAGTTCCACGACGCGGCGATCGGCTCCAGCCCCACCTTGCGGCACTGGTGCAGGGCGTCCATCACCTCGCCCGGCACGTCGAGCTGGAACTGGTCGAACGCCGCGTTGCCGATCCGCACCGGGCTCGAATTCTCATACCCCGGCAACCACGGCAGTTGCAGCTCGGTCAGGCGATGCTCGCCGGCCAGGCCGTACATGATCTGCATCTGCGACGGCTTTCCCGCCACGGCACGCAAGAGCCACTCGCGCCAGGCTCGGGCCTCGTCGTGATACCCGGCGTTCATCAACGCATACAGCGTGAACGTCGCGTCGCGCAGCCAGCAATAGCGGTAGTCCCAGTTCCGAACCCCGCCGATCAGCTCCGGCAGGCTCGTCGTTGGTGCGGCCACAATCCCCCCGGTCGGCGCGTAGGTCAGGGCCTTCAGCGTGATCAACGACCGCTTGACCGCCTCGGCCCAGTGAGGCTGGTCGATCGTCTCATCGATCGAGCCCTCGCCGTACGACGACCGATCGATCCATTCACGCCACCAGCGCTCGGTGTCGTGAATGGCGTTGGTGTGATCGACCTCCTTCGGTTCCTTCTCGTGCGACGGATACCACGTCAGGTCGAAGCTGGCCGTCTGACCGGTCGACAGTTCGAAGGAGGAAACCGTATGAAAATCCTCGCCATGCACCGGCACATCGGTTCGCAACCGGACCATGTCCGGCCCCGCCACCGCCGAGATCCCTTGCGGCGTGTGCTGCACCCACGGGATGATCGAGCCGTAGTCGAACCGGATCACCAGGTCCATCGTCATCCGGACCGTTCCCCGGCGGCACTCGACCAACCGAAGCACGTCGGGCAACTCGTCGCGCGGGGGCATGCAGTCGGTAATCCGAACCGTCCCTGTGTCGGTGTCGAACTCCGTTTCCAGCACCAGAGTTCCCGGCCGATACTGCCGCCGCACCGCCCGAATCGGCCCTTCCGGCGCAATCGTCCAGTGCCCATGCTCCTCGTTGCCGAGCAACGCCGCAAACACCGCCCCCGAGTCGAACCTCGGGAAACACAACCAGTCGATCGAGCCGTCCCGGCCGACCAGCGCGGCCGTCTGACAATCACCGATCAGGGCATAATCTTCAAGCAGCAAGGGCATGGTGGCAGGGTCCTGTCGGGTCAAGCCAGGTCGTGCTCCGTCTCGGTTCCGGCGCTCCGGCGAGCGTGACTCAATGTTACCCTAGTCTCAGACGCGTCTCCCGGCAATCGCGCACAACGGGGGCCGACGCCTTTTGGAATCACAGAACAAGAAGGAATGTACCGTGGTGTCGATGGGAGTTCGTCTGGGACGCCTGGAGCTGTCCAACCCGGTTCTTGTGGCGTCGGGAACCTTCGGCTACGTCCGCGAAATGGCCGCCTTCGTCCGACTCGACCGCCTTGGCGGGGTCATCCCCAAGACCGTCACTGCCAAACCCCGCGCCGGCAACCCGACCCCTCGGACCGTCGAGACCGCCTCAGGCCTGCTCAACGCCATCGGCCTCGACAACGACGGCATCGACCACTTCCGGACCCACCACCTCCCCTACCTTCGCACCGTCGGCACCTCCGTCATCGCCAACATTGCCGGCGAGGACGAGGACCAGTTCGTCCAGATGGCCGCCGATCTGGGTGAAGAACCCGGCCTCGCCGCCATCGAGCTGAACCTCTCCTGCCCCAACGTCAGCCACGGCCTCGACCTCGGCATCGATCCCGCTGCCGTCGGCCGCGTCGTTTCTCGATGCCGCGCCGCCTGCCCCTACCCGATCATCGCCAAGCTCACCCCGAACGTCACCAACATCGTCCCCGTCGCCCGCGCCGCCCACGAGAACGGGGCCGACGCCGTCAGCCTCATCAACACCGTCGTCGGCCTCGTCGTCAACTGGCGGGCCCGCCGCCCCATCCTCGCCAACGACATCGGCGGCCTCAGCGGCCCCGCCATCAAACCCATCGCGCTGCGCATGGTCTGGCAGGTCCACCGCGCCCTCCCCGATCTCCCCATCATCGGCATCGGCGGCATCTGCTCCGCCGACGACGCCCTCGAATTCCTCGTCGCCGGCGCCTCCGCCGTCCAGGTCGGCACCGCCACCTTCGCCGATCCCTCCCTCTCCGACCGCCTCCTCGACGACCTCCCCGCCAAACTCTCCGAACTCGGCCTCTCCGACGTCAACGCCTTCATCGGTACGCTTCAATCCAACAAGGAATAGTCACTCGTGTATTCCAAGGGGTGGCTGGGATCGTCTCAACCCCAGACGAGGCCGCATGAGTGGCCCCAGGGGATGACCGGGTGTGAGAATCATCAACGCGGAAGACTTGCTTTGAGGCCGTCTTGAGGGCGCAATCAGGCAATGGACTTCGAACTGATCGGCGAGTTGTCAGAGATCGAGACCATTGCGGTCAATCTCTCGATTCGAGAAAAAACGGACCTCAAGGCGCGTTATGGTGGTCGCCGGTGGCGGAAGCTCAAGGGGGTGGGTCTGATACGATTGCCCAGTGGCAACACCCGTCGCGCCGAACTCCACTGGTACGAAGCGCATGGCATCGGCCGGCGCAAACTCAAGATCAAGCGTTTTCTGGACTGATCCAATGACCACTCACGACTCCAGATCCCTCTTCGCCGTCTGCATCGACCAGGCGGGCTGCGACGATCTCTCGGCCGGGATGCTCTATCGGGTGCTTCCCGACGAAGCGGCCGGCTCGGAGGGGTTTCTCCGCGTGATCGACGATTCGGGCGAGGACTATCTTTATCCTGCGTCTCGCTTCGTCATCGTCCAGGTCCAGCCTTCGGACGAACCGAAGCTCCTTGCCGTCGCCCCGGCGAGCCCTGGGTAACTTTCGACGGGACACCTCAATCAGAACATGCGTTGAGGCAACGGAGCGCTCTCGATGGCGAAGTCCGAGCCCGGCTGGTATCTCGTGCCTCAGGCGGTGGTCGCCCCGGTCGTGCTTTCCGTCGTCGCGATCGCCGCAACCTTCATCGTCTCGCCCTGGGCGCCGGCCGCCCTGCCCTTCGTCTGGATCGGTGCCGGCTGCGCGGCCCCAAATCTGAATCTGGTCAACGGCTGCCTCGCCTACGTCGCCATCTTCATGGGATTCCTGATCTCCTCCCGGCACGAGCCCCTGGGCCTCGCCATCGTCTTCGGGGCCATCGCCGGCTACTGGGGCGGAGTGATCGAGAAACGGTTACGGATGCGGCCATACTCGGGAGACTCGGCGAGCCACGGATGAAACACAGATGGATGTGAGCGACGTGTGTGGCCCCAATTGCTCGCGGGTGGCCCCGGTTGCTCGCCAACCGGGGCGGCGCAGCCGCAAGAGGCGGCATTGGCCACCCGCGTGATCCTCTCGTCGCTTCGCAATCCCGGTTGACGAGCCACCGAGGCCACCCGCCGTCCCGGATCGCATCTCGTTTCTCGCTCATCTTCTTCCCTTCGCTCTTCCCTATCCGTGTTTCATCCGTGTTCCATCCGTGGCTCAAAACCTCCCTTTCCGGTCAAACTTCCAAAAAAACGCAATTAAGCCTCCCATATTTCCTGATTGTTTCAGACAGGGGCCGTTCCACGCCTCCCCGTTCCCTGTCCGCGCTGAAGCTTGCATTGTTGCTGCTCTCCTGGAACTCAAAGGACGCGCACCCTCATGGCCGCCACCACCTTGAAGCAAACGCTCGCCAACCGCCTGAACGCCCTCCTCTCCACCGGCCCGAAATCGACCGAGGGCAAGGCCCGATCGAGCCGCAACGCCCAGACACACGGCCTCTCGACGCTCGGCACTCACCTGCCCGCCGACATGGCCGAGGCGATCGAAGCCCGTAAAACCGAGTGGCTCCCCGACTACCGCCCCGAAGGCCCCGCCCAGACCTGGCACTTCGATCGCCTGGTGGCCGAATCCGTCCGCCTCGATGCCTGCGAGGCCCGCATCTGCGCCGCCCGCTCCGAACACGCCGCCCGCGCCTCCGAATCCTGGGACGACGACCGCGCCGCCGCCGTCGCCTCCCTCGCCGCTCGCTTGCCCCAGCAACCCGAGCGCATCCAGTCCCAGTTGCTCCAGAGCAAGCACGGCGTCCTCTGGCTCCTCGACCGCTGGGCCGAGGTGCTCGACTCCCTCAACCGTCACGAGGGCTGGACCCGAGACACCTGGAACCTCGCCCTCGACCTGCTCGGCGTTGCCCCCTTCGCCCGAGACGGCTCCGGCCCCTGGGATCTCGACCCCGAAGACAAGAGCGAAGCCCCCGGCCTCGCGCTCGTGACCCAGGCCACCGCGGCCCTCCGCGCCCGGCTCGATGCCTTCCTCAACGCCCGAGACGACCGCGCCCAGGCCGACGCTGCCCTCGGCCTCGACGCCGACGAGCCCCCCGCGATCCGCCTCCTGGAACGCTACGCCGCCGACGCCCGACGTCAGTTCTCCCGCTGCCTCAACGAGTTGCGCCGCCTCCAGGCCCTCTCCCCTCGACCTGCCGATGCCGCCCCGTCCCTCCCTCCCGGCCCCCGTCCCGATCGCTTCCGCCCGCACCCCTCCGCCGCCGACATTCCTCCTGCTCCCACTTCCTCCGAGCCTCCCGTCCCCGCTCCAACCGCCCCACCCACCCCGGCGCGAAACGAACCCATCACCCGCCCCTCGATCGCCCGTCCCACACTCTGCCCCGTCCTACCCGGCGCCTCCGCCCCCCTGAACCGCCGCGCCCGCCGGGCCCGAGCCGCCGCTGCCCGACGCTCCTGAACCCTGATGCTCCCCTCCCCCTTCGACCCTCGCACCCCATCCCGGCCCTTCGTGCGCGCCGAACCTCCCAATGCCGCTTCCGCTCGCATCTTCCCATTTGTTCGTTCCGATCCATGGTTTCACCGAGGCTCATCTCCCGATCCGATCCGATCCGAGGCAGCGATCCCCGTCTTCGAGGGATCTGATCCGAGCTGGCCGACGTAATTGTCAAGACTTCTCAGTCAATCTCGCCCGGGAGTCGGCGAACCCCTTGCCATCGAGGTCCCTCAATTCCGTCGAGGACCGCTCCCGATCACGATCCCACGAGCGATCAGCCCAGGGAACCTGACATGAACGACGCCCCCGCTCCCCACACGCGATACCACGCCTTCGACTCCCTCCGGGCGGTCATGATGCTGCTGGGCCTGGTCCTGCACGCCTGCCAGTATTACGTGCCGATCCCCTTGTTTCCGGGGTTCGATTTCCGCGATGTCCGCACGTCGGGGCTGGCCGGATTGACCTTCTTTGGTATTCACACTTTTCGCATGCAAACCTTCTTTGTGATGGCCGGGTTCTTCGCCGCCCTGCTCTGCGACCGCCGAGGGGTCCGGGGGATGTGGTCGAACCGGATGAAGCGGGTCGGCTTGCCCCTGCTCGTCGGCTGGCTGATCCTCTTCCCGATCACGATCTCGGCATTCCTCTTCGGCATCGCCAAACGCGAGGGCCTGCCGGCCTGGGAAACCACCCTCGCCTGGTGGACGACCGGGCAGATCCCCTGGGTCGAGGACTGGCAGCCGTTCTACAGCATCTTCCTCATCTCGCCGCTGCACCTCTGGTTCCTCTATGCCCTGCTCTGGTTCTACATGGGGGCGATCGTCTTCCGGCAGATCGGGAAGATCGGCAAAGGCGCGGTCGGCCGGGGCGTCAACAGCCTCTTCCGACGCCTGACGGCCTGGCACCTGCTCCTTCCGGCCGGGATCGGTTTCACGACCCTGACCCTCTTGATCAGCCCCTCGGCCCTGTTCGACCAGAGCTTCCCGGTCTTCCTGCCGAACCCCTTGCCCCTGGTCCAGTTCGGGCCGTTCTTCGCCTTCGGCTGGCTGCTCTATCGCAACGTCGACCTGCTGCCGACGATGGCCCGCTGGCCGGTGCCGACCTTGGTGGCCGCGGCGCTCATGCTGGTCGTCTATTTCGGGGTAACGGCCTCGGCGATCGGGCCCGACGGCCGGAACACGATGCGGCTGGAGACGGCGGCCGTCTCCTCGGCGGTGGCCTGGCTGGCGGTCTTCGGCTTCATCGGCCTGTTCCTCCGCGTCTTCAACCGCCCGAGTCCCGCCATGCGCTACGTGTCCGACTCGGCTTACTGGGTCTACCTGGCCCACCTCCCCTTGATCTACTGGATGCAAGGTTTGCTGTTCGACCTGCCGGTCCCCGCCCTGGTGAAGATCGGCATCATCCTGAGCGTCTCCATCGTCGTCCTGTACGCCAGCTACGACCTGATCGTCCGGCCGGGCGTCATCGGCCGCTTCCTCAACGGCCGATCGTACCCCTCGGCGCGCCTCGGCCTCCGATCCGGCACCTCGGCCACCCCCGAACCCTCTCCGAACTGATCCGCCTTGCCCCGCCGTCCCCGGGGGCCGGTTCGCCTCGGCCCCCCATCTTCCTCCGTTCCCTCACCAGTCTTCCCGACCCCGGCCTCCTTCGACTCCCTCTCCCTTGTCTCCCCTCGATTTGTTCCTTTCGATCCCCGCTCTCACCTGTTCTTCCCTTCCGATCCCTCCTCTTCCTTGTCTTGCTCCGTGGTTCATCCGTGTTTCCTCCGTGGCTCAAACCTCCCTTTTCCAGATCCGATGCAACCTCCCCTTCAGCCCTTTCCCTGTTTCATCCACCGCCCTGATCTGCGTCGACTCGAACCGCAGCCCCGCTCCCTTGAGGGCCGGCTCCAGGTCCTCGGTCGCCACCCGGTACGGCCCGGAGATCAGGGCCACCCCTCCCGGCGCGAGCATCGCCCGCAGCACTCCCACCACCAGCGGGATCAAGGGCCGCTCATACAAGACATCCGCGCCCAGGATCACCGGGTACGTGGTTTCGGGCAATCGTCTCCAGTCGAGCAACGCCGTCTCGACCCGCTCCGGACCGAACCCATTGGCCCTGCCGCTCTGCTCGACGAACCGCAACGGCGCCCGGTCGTAATCGGTGAACACGACCCGCTCGATCCCCGCCTCCAGGCCCACCAGTCCGGTCAGCCCCAGCCCGCACCCCAGCTCCAGCGCCTCGGCCCCGGTTCCCCACGCCTCGGCCGCGACCGCCTCGGCCAGCAAGAACGCCCCAGGCCAGAGAAAGGCCCAGTACGGCATGTAATCATCCCTCGCGTTCCAGGCCAGCACCGTCGGATCATCCAGCAACCGCTCCGGCTCCGCCGGTCTTGCCAGCCGGATCGTCTTCCCGGCAATCTCCAGGGTCGAAACCGTCTCGGGCCCCTCGTATCGGGAATCCGGCTCGAACTCGTCCACGCGATCCGCTCCTCCCACCCTTGCGATCCGTTTCATTGCCGAGCGATCGGCCCTCGACCTCGGGGGCGAGGGCCGGGAACCCTCCCCCACCCCGGGCTGACCGCCGTTCCTGCCCCTCTCTCCCCCGACGTCGGGGGAGAGGGCCGGGGTGAGCGGGCCCGTTCCAGGACGCCACGCGTCGCAATACCGACGCAGCCCCTCTCACCCGGCCTTCGGCCACCCGCTTCCCCGCACGCGGGGGCGAGGGGCGAGGGTTGCAATGTGTCTCCTCCCCACTCACACGCAGGAGCCGGGCCGGGCGTTTAACCGTGGCTTGCGCCCCCAGTGTAACCGATCCCCGGCCAAACCCCCGAACCCCCGCGCCATTGACGCCCCTCGGTCCCCCCCTTTATAATTCATTGTGTTGAGACTGAATCTCAATTCCGTCCCTCCGCTTCGAGGGAAGGAGCCTCGATCCCTCCGTCGAGTTCGAGCTGCCCGCTTGCCTGCCCACCGACTGAAGAATCAAAGGAGCGATCGTTGATGTCGAGCGTTGCCGAGTTGCCGCCCAGCGTTGCCGAATTGATTCCGCTGACCTTGCTGCGGCCGGGGCAGTCGGGGACGGTCGATCAGGTGCTCGGCACCGGAGATCTCGTGCATCGGCTCCGAGAGATGGGCTTGCGACGCGGAGCCATGATCGAAATGATCCGCCCGGGAAGCCCCTGCATGATTCGCCTCGACGGCCACACCCTCGGCATCCGATCGACCGAACTGTCGGGCATTCTGGTGAGGCCGGCCTGATGAGTCGGCGCCTCTCGGAACTCTCCCTCGGCGAGTCGGCCACGGTGACCCAGGTCGATGCAACCGGCGATGTCGGCATGCGGGCCCTGGAGATGGGGGTCATCCCCGGCACGGTGGTTAAACTCGTGGCCATCGCGCCCCTCGGTGATCCGCTCGTGTTCGAACTGCGTGGCTATCGCTTGAGTCTCCGGCGCTCGGAAGCCGCGGCCATCGAGGTCGCAAGCCTCGTCTGATCCCCCCCGGTCCTGCGGAACGCTCGGCTCCCACCCCGCACGAGGCGACGCAATCGCCGAACCGACGACCGCCTCTCAATACGCCTTGGAAGCAACACGACGATCCCCGGCAGACGGTCCCCTCCCCTTCGCGCCAACCCTCTCCCCCTGTTGACCGACCAGCCGAGTGAGTGGCCCTCCATCATGTCCATTGCCGCTGAACCCCAAACCCGGACCGTGGCCCTGATCGGCAACCCGAACACGGGCAAATCCACCGTCTTCGGCGCCCTGTCCGGTGTGCAACAGCGGGTGGGCAACTATCCCGGCGTCACCGTCGAGAAGAAGACCGGGCGGATGACCGTCGACGGCAAGCGCTGGACCCTCATCGACCTGCCCGGCACCTACAGCCTCGCCCCCCGATCGCTCGACGAGATGGTGGCCGTCGATGTGATGCTCGGCCGACGGCCCGACACGCCGAAGCCCGACGTCATCCTCTGCATCGTCGACGCCAACAACCTGGAGCGGAACCTCTACCTCGTCAGCCAGGTTCTCGAACTCGGTCGGCCGACGGTCGTGGCCCTGACGATGACCGACCTGGCCGAGGACCGCGGTACGACCCTCGACCTGCCGAAACTCCGCGAACGGCTCGGCGTTCCGGTCGTTCCCATCCGGGCCCACAAGCGCATCGGCCTCGATGCCTTGAAGACCGCCCTGGCCGAGACGGCGACTCAGGAGCAACCCGCCTCTGCTCCCGAAAGCCCCTTCCCCGAACCGTTTCAAGGCGAGGTCGCCCGCATCGAAGCCTGGCTGGCCGACGCGAGGCCCGGCCTGCCCCCCTTGCCCCGCTACCTCGTCGAGCGGCTCTTGCTCGACACCAGCGGCTATCTCGAAGGCCACGTCGCACTCAAGAATGGCAACGTCGAGGGCCTGCACGCCGAAATCCTCGCTGCCCGTCAACGCCTGGCCGAGGCCGGTTGCCCCGTCCCGGCCGTCGAGGCGATGGCCCGCTACGGCTGGGCCGCGTCCATGCTCGACGGCGTCGTCACCCGCCCCGACGAGCCTCGCGTCACCTCCGGCGACCGGGTCGACCGCGTCCTGACGCACCGGGTCTGGGGTACGCTGATCTTCGTCGCCGTCATGGCCCTGATCTTCCAGGCTGTCTTCACCTGGTCGATCCCTTTGATGGATCTGATCGACGCCGGGGTCGGCGGCCTGGCCACCCTGGTCGAAGGGGTGATGGCCGAGGGGGCCCTGCGCAGCCTGATCATCGACGGCATGATCGCCGGCGTCGGCGGGGTCATTGTCTTCCTGCCTCAGATCTTCATCCTCTTCTTCTTCCTCGGCATCCTGGAAGACTGCGGCTACCTCGCCCGCGCGGCCTACCTGATGGACCGCCTCATGACCCGTCTGGGCCTGAGCGGCAAGTCGTTCATTCCCCTGCTCTCCTCCTTCGCCTGTGCGATTCCGGGGGTCATGGCCACCCGCGTCATCGAGGACCGCCGCGACCGCATGACCACCATCCTCGTTGCCCCCTTGATGAGCTGTAGCGCCCGGTTGCCGGTCTACACCCTCTTGATCGCCGCCTTCATCCCGCCGGTGGCCGTGGCTGGGTTCGTCAGTCTCCAGGCCATGACGATGGTCGCCATGTACGCCGTCGGCGTCATCACCGCCGCCGCCGTGGCCTGGGCCCTGAAGAAGACCGCCTTCAAGGGGCCGACCCCGCCGTTCGTCATGGAACTCCCCGCGTACAAGTGGCCCTCCCCTCGCGTCGTCCTCCACCGGATGTTCGAACGCGGCTGGTCGTTCGTCCGCAGGGCCGGGACGATCATCTTCGCCGTCTCGATCGTCATGTGGGCCTTGCTCTACTTCCCTCGCCTGCCCGAATCGACCGAGGCCGCCTTCGCCCAGCAGATCGCCGCCCTCGAAGACCAGCGCGAGGCCGCCGACGATGCCGAGGCCGTTGAGGCGATCGATGCGCAGATCGCGACCCTCGAAGCCCGAGCCGACGGTGAGCAGAAGCGATTGAGCCTGCTCGGCCGCGCCGGTCGGGTCATCGAGCCGGTCGTCCGCCCGCTCGGCTGGGACTGGCGGATCGGCGCCGCCGCCATCGCCTCGTTCCCGGCCCGAGAGGTCGTGGTCGCCACCCTCGGCGTCATCTTCGACGTCGGCTCCGACGTTGAGGGGGAGGAAGGGGCCAGCCGCCTCCAGGTCGCCCTGCGCGAGGCCGAGCACCGCGACGGACGCCCCCTGTTCACGATCCCCGTCGCCCTGTCGATCATGGTCTTCTTCGCCCTCTGCGCCCAGTGCGTTTCCACCCTGGCCGTCATCCGTCGCGAGACGAACTCGTGGGGTTGGCCGTTGTTTTGTTTTGCTTATATGACTGTCCTTGCGTATTTTGGCGCGATGCTGGTCTATCAGGTTGGCACCTGGATTGCAGCCTGAGGCTCGGATGACGGGAGGGGATTCCAGAGGCCCGGTTTCCGAAAAGGACGGCAGACGATGACGTTCGACTGGCAAGACCTGTCGGCCCTGGCCGTGGTGGCGGTCGCGGTCGTCTACCTGGCCCGTTTGGGCCTCGCGGCCGTCTCGTCCCGAGGCGGGTGCGGCTCCGGATGCGGCTCCTGCCCGAGCGCTGCCTCGACCCACGGCAAGGGCGAGCCGCTCGTGAGAATCGGCCCGCCCCCGCAGCGGAAGGGTTGAGGAACCGGCTTTTGCTCGCCGGTTCCTCGGTGGATGCCGGTCAAAGGAACGACCGGAGCTGATGGCAGAGCGAGCCGATGTATCGGACCTGTTCGATGTTTGGTCCGGAGCGGCCCCGAGCGACCGAGTTGACCCGAGCCACGAGCCGCCCGCACGATCGTTCCATCCGATCATGAAACCGTCTCAATTCGTGCGGCGGAGCCCCGCTCAGGGCCGCCTGACGGAAGCCGACGGCCGCCTGGTGTAGGTCGATCGCGTCACGGTACATCCGCTCCCCCTGCGGCACGATGTGTGCCGTCGGCCCGAAGACCTCCAGGAACGCCCCGACCTCGCCAATCAACTGATCGACCACTCCGATCACCGGCGCGTGACCTCCCCCTGGAGGGCAGGCTCCACCCCGGCCGCCATGCCCACCATAGCCGGGCAATGGAGCGCCGAAGCCGTGGTCGTGACCACCAAAACCGGGGGCCGGAGGGTAAACGTCGGTCGGAAACCCTCGCGGAATCTGCGGGATGAAGCCCGCGCCCGGTCGATGGCCGATCGGTCCCCGGTGGCCGGGGAACGTCGACCCGTATCGATGGGCCGATGTCGGCGCGACACCTCCAGCCCAGCCGATCCCGGGGTCTGCACGATGGTCCGAGTGCCGATCGAAGCCCGACGATCCCAGCCCGATCGGCGGCAGCCTGCGGTCAATCACCTGCCCCTGCGCCTGGGTTCCCGAGAGGCCGACGACCATCAGGCTTGTCATAACGGTTGCGGTAACAATCATCCTCGACATGGTGCACACTCCTGTTGCGATGCGATCGCGGCAGACAGTCCTCCGGACGGAGATCGGGCCGGTCGGTCGGTCTGGCCTCGGATCGAACAGACCCGAACGCCCGCTGTGGCTCGACCGGCTCGGTATCCTCACCTTGCGACCCGTTGCGTCTCGAAGGGTCGCGACTCGGCTTGAATCAAATACACAGGGTGTGCCAATTTGATCGAATTTGGAGAGGATTGTCGCAAGTTTATTTTCTGTATTGGGTTTGCGTTTGTTTGTCTTGTGGAGGATTTCCAGCCTCGACCCCAGAATCAACACGGAACACCAGAGTTCTGGCGCGAGGAAGATTCTGCCAGGAAAGGGGCGTAGCGGGTCGCTCCGGCCCTGGCGCGACGGGTATACTCCGAAGATTGCTGCCCGCCAGTCCCCGACCCCTCCCCCCGCGATGGCCCGATTGAGGAGACGCTTGCCATGAGGCTCTGGCCCCCCCGTCGGCTCACCTTTGGTTTGACCGTGCTCGGCCTCGTCCTCTCAGGGGACGCCCGAGGTCAGGAATCGGAACCCGCGCCGGAGCTGATTTCCGGCACAGGGCTGTCGCCAGCCGAGGCACTGGCAAGCTTCCAGGTGTGGGAGGGGTTCACCGTCGAGCTGGTGGCCGCCGAACCGCTGGTCCAGGACCCAGTCGCGTTTGACTGGTCGGCCGACGGGAGGCTCTGGGTTGTCGAGATGGCCGACTATCCGCTCGGGACCGAAGGGGGCGGTCGGGTCCGAGTGCTGGAAGACTCGAACGGTGACGGCTCGTACGACACATCGACCGTTTTCCTCGATGAATTGTCCTATCCCAATGGTATTATGCCCTGGCGTGAAGGAGTTCTGATTTCTTGTGCGCCAGAGATCATTTATGCAAGAGACTCCGATGGCGACAATCGGGCCGATCGGGTCGAGGTGCTTTACACGGGGCTGGCAGAGGCGAACCCGCAGCATCGGGTCAACGGCTTCTCCCTGGCGCTCGATGGTTGGGTCCATGCGGCCGATGCGGATGGCGGCACCGTGCGATCGACTCGGAGCGAGGCCGCGGTCGAAGTCCGAGGCCGCGATATCCGCTTCCGGCCCGACGACGGGGCGATTGAGCCCGAAAGCGGTCGGTCGCAGTTCGGCAGGAGGCGCAACGACTGGGGGGATTGGTTTATCAACAACAATTCCCTCTGGGCCTGGCACGTGGTCCTGAGTGATGCCGACCTGCGCAGGAACCAGGCGTTTGCTGCCTCGGTGACGACCCGGGTGCTGGAACCGGATACGAGGCTTTATCCCATCAGCCGGACCCTGGCTCGTTTCAACGACCCTGGATCGGCCAACCGAGCAACCTCGGCCTGCAGTCCGGAACCGTATCGGGATACGCTGTTCGGTTCGGATTTTGCATCGAATCTGTTTATTAGTGAGCCTGTTCATAATCTTGTTCACCGAATGGTGCTTGAACCTGAGGGGGCGACGTACTCGGGGCATCGAGCCGAGGGGGAGGAGACCTCCGAGTTCCTCGCCTCGACCGATCACTGGTTCCGGCCGGCCTCGATTCGGACCGGGCCGGATGGGGCGCTCTGGATCGCCGACATGCAACGCGCGGTCATCGAGCATCCCGAGTGGATTCCCGATGACTGGGAACGCCGAATCGACCTGCGGGCCGGCGAGAACCGAGGGCGGATCTATCGCGTGGTGCCCTCGGATCGTGCGCCTCGGGCCATCCCGAAGCTCGACCAGCTCGACACGGCTGGGCTCGTTGCCGCGATGGACAGCCCGAACGGCTGGCAACGAGATACAAGCCAACGATTGTTGATGCACAAAATCGATCAGGATGCGATCATTCCTCTGCGCCAGTTGATCAGCACAAGCCGTCGGCCCGAGGCTCGGGTGCAGGCGCTCTGGACGCTGGCCTGTCTTGAAGGGTTGGATGCGAAGCTGATCCGATCGGCATTGGCTGACGAGCATCCCGAAGTCCGCCGGGCGGCGATCCTGGCGGCGAGGCTGGGGGACGGGGATCGCGACGAGGTGGGCGCGGCCATCGTGGGCCGGACAGACGACCCCTCGCCCCGTGTCCGGATTGCGGCGGCCCTGGCGCTGGGAGACTGGACCAATCCCAGCGCCGGAAAGGCACTGGCGAAGCTCGCCCTGAACGACGGAGGAGATCCCTGGTTTCGGGTGGCGATCCTCAGCTCGGCACGGTTCCATGCGGCGGAAATCTTGTCGGCGGTACTCGCACAACCTGAAGGCGATCGTTCCTCTGCGAATGTATGGATTGGTCCGCTGTTTGCTGCCGCGGCGCGAGAGACGGGTTCCGAAGGGCAGGCGGGCCTGGTGCGGTCGCTCCTGACTGCCATCGAGCAGGTCTCGGAGCGGGACGGGCCGGCGGCGATGGGGATGCTGGCAAGTCTGCTTGATGAGGCGGGCCGACTGGGATTACCGCTCACGCGGTGGTCGGAGCCTTCGGCAGGGCTGACCTCGGAAGTCGATCGAATCGGGTCGCTCATCTCGGAGGCTCGACAGGTGGCCGCCGACGAGTCGCGCACCGAGGCGGATCGGCTTGCAGCAATTCGGCTGCTGGGCCGCGAGCCGGCGGGGGGCGACCGTGACCGCGCGGTCCTGCTTGGATTGCTTCGGCCTCAGGAGCCGGTTGCCATTGCTCGGGCGGCGGTGGATGCCGTAAGCCGACTGGGAAGCGCAGAGGTGCCTGATGTGCTTCTGGGAGGGTGGAAGGGGCACGGGCCGACGCTTCGATCAGCGATTCTTGACACGTTGCTGAGCCGAGAAGCCTGGCGCGATGCGTTGCTTGACGCTCTGGAGGAGGGGCGAATCCCCTCGGCGGAGGTCGGGCCGTCGCATCGGGGGCAGTTGTTGACGCATCGAGAGGAGGCGGTTCGGGAACGCGCGGAGCGGCTGTTCGGAACCTCGGACGGAGAACGGGCGGCGGTGGTCGCGCGGGCTCGGCAGGCGCTGGCGTTGGGGAGCGAGCCGGAGCAGGGGCGAGCGATCTTCGCGAAGCACTGCTCGACCTGTCATCAGCTTGACGGCGAAGGATTCGCCGTGGGACCGGACCTGACGGTACTTTCGGACCGATCGCCCGAGGCGTTGCTGGTGGCGATTCTTGATCCGAACCGGGCTGTCGAGGCACGCTATGCCGCCTACACGCTGGCCACGACCGACGGTCGGGTGGTTTCGGGCCTGATCGCCGAGGAAACCTCGAACGCACTGGCGCTGCTTCGTCAAGGGGGAGAGCGTGATACCTTGCTGCGGTCGGAGATCGAGGAGATTGCGACCGCGGGGCAGTCGTTGATGCCGGAAGGAATGGAGCAGGATATCAACTTTCAAGAGCTTGCGCACCTGATCGCCTTCCTTCGTGAGCATGGATTGCGGCCGAACGAGGTGCCCGGCAATCGGCCGAGACGAGTCACGGCGGCTCCCGAAGGAGGCGTTCGACTCCCGGCCGATGCGGCGGAGATCTATGGAAATCGCCTGACGTTTGAGCCCACGCACGGGAACCTCGGCTGGTGGATTCAGGAGAATGACCGGGCCGCCTGGACGTTTGAGCTCGACCAGGAAGGCACGTACGACGTGTGGCTGGAATGGGCCTGCCCGGACGACGGCGCGGGCGGGCCTTTCGTGATTGAGGTGGGGGCCGACCGTCTGGACGGCACCGTGGCGGGAACCGAGGGCTGGGACGATTACCAGCGTGCCCGGATCGGCTCGGTGACGCTGGGGGCCGGTCGGCACCGACTGGATATTCGCCCGGCGGCTCGACCTCGGGGACCGTTGATGGACCTCCGAGCCATTGAACTGACGCCGACCACGAACCAAGATAAGGAAGCGCACAAATGAACGCAAGTCTCTTGATTGTCTCCGCAGCCGTGCTGATGGGCACCTTGCCCGAGGGTCGCTCGTCGATCATCCGGGAGGAGAACGCCAAGCCAGGCACGACTGACTGGCAGCTTACGAGGGTTCGTCCGGATGGCGGGGGCTTCCGGTCTCCCTGGATTGAGGGGTACTGCTCGAAGCAGAGCGTGAAGGCGGGAGAGACGATCGATCTAATGATCTCGACCGACCCGCCCCGCCCCTTCACGGTCGAGATCTTTCGGATGGGCTATTACGGCGGACGGGGGGCTCGCCTGATGACCACCCTCGGGCCGATCGAGGGAACGGCTCAACCTGTTCCAGAGCCTGGGGAAAAAAGTGTTCATGAGTGCAAGTGGGAGCCGTCGGCAACGTTGACGATTCCCGATGACTGGGTGAGCGGGGTGTATCTTGGCCGCCTGACGACGATTCCGGAGGCGGAGGATCGGCCTTACTGGCAGAGCTATGTCGTGTTCATCGTGACGGATGATCGGCCGGCCGACATTCTCTTTCAGTGCTCCGACAACACCTGGCAGGCGTACAACACATGGCCGAACAATTATTCGGTCTACACGCATCCGAAAGGCAATCAAGGGCCCTGGGCCAACGTCAGTTTCGACCGGCCGTATGGGAGAGAAGCGCAGTTCAATGGGGTTGTGAATGACCCGTTGACCTTCGGGTCGGGAGAATTCCTGCCGTTCGAGTTTCCCCTGGCCTACTGGTTGGAACAGCATGGGTACGATGTGACGTATTGTTCCAACAGCGATATGATTACGCCCGATCGAGGGTTGAAGTGCAAGACGTTCGTGAGTGTTGGGCATGATGAATACTGGGACATTCGTCAGTTTCGCAGCGTGGAAGCGATGCGAGACGCGGGGGTATCGCTGTTGTTCTTCTCGGGGAACAGTGTCTGCTGGGTGACGCCATTCATGCCCAGTTCGGACGGCCGAGCGAATCGGATCATCTTCCGAGGTGGGCCGTACGGCGCGGACAATGACTACGCCGTCAATCGAGAGCGCGATCACGGCCCCTTCCCCGAGCGAGGTCCGGATGAAGGTTTGCTCATGGGTGCCCGCAACGTCGAGCCGGTGAACGGCGGCGGCGACTGGGTGATCACAAAGCCGGATCACTGGATCTTCGAAGGGACCGGCGTGAAGGCGGGGGAGCGGATTCCCGGTCTGATTGGCTGGGAATATCACGGTGATCCGGCGGACATTCCGGGACTTGAAGTGGTCGCCGAAGGGACCGCCTGGGTCGGTGGTGAGCGCCCCCAGCAATGGACGGCGACGATCTATCCGGGGCCGAAGGAGAATTTTGTGTTCAACGCATCGACGATCTTCTGGGCGCAGGGGCTGTCGACTCCTCCGGGGCATGTGTTGCCCTGGTCGCACTGGAGCCGCCCGCATGGGCCGGACGAGCGGGTGCAACGAATCACGAAGAATCTGTTCGATCGGGCGATCGGATCAGGAGATGAGTGATTTTGGGTGAGTTGGGGCGTGCCTGCTGGGGTCGGCACGACTCCAGCGACGCCGGATCATAAGCATGTTCATGCTTGTCGCTTTGTCGTTCGCACGGTATCCATTCCTGGTTGTCGTCGTTCTTCCTCGCTCCCGAGTCGGGTGAGGAGGGCGAACAGAGGGATGAGCGTGGCGTTGAACGCTCGGACCCCTCACCCCGGCCCTCTCCCCGCGAGCGGGGAGAGGGGGATGGAAGGGATCGGGTAGAGACTCGGCTCAGCGATCAACGCGGAAGCGCGCAAGCGCTGCTTCATCCAGATCGATTCCGAGTCCGGGGGTATCGGGCACGCCCGCGGATTCGGGGCCGAGGTCGAGGGGGGAGGTGAGGAGGTCGGACTCGTGGTACTTGGGGCCGAGGATGTCGGCCGGGAAGCGCTCGCTCTTGATGTTGGGCACGGCGGCGGCGAGGTGGATCATGGCGGCGCTGGCGATGCCGAGTTCGAGGTTGCTGCCCATGTGGCACGGCAGGCCGGCGGCGGCGGCGATGTGGGCGATCTCGATCGAGGCGAGCAGGCCGCCGTTTTTACCGGGGTAAAGGCTGATGACATCGGCGGCCTGAGTTCGGCAGACTCGCATGGCGTCGATGGCGGTCCAGACACTCTCGTCGGCCATGATGGCGGGGCCGATGGTCCGCAGTTCTCGGGTGGCGTCGTCGAGGGCGGGGGTGAGCGGCTGCTCGGCGACGAGCAGGTCGAGCGGCGTGAGCAGGCGGAGGGCGAGGCGAGCGGCGGGAACGTCCCAGCCGCAGTTGGCATCAACGGTCATGGGAATGTCGGGGCCAGCGACCTCTCGGACGGCCTTGACGCGGGCGAAATCGCCGATCGGGTCGATGCCGACCTTGACCTTCAGGCAGGTGACGCCCCAGCCGAGGAAGGTCTCGGCCAGCTTGACCGCCTGGGGAGGCTCGAAGGCGCCGATCATCATCTTGGTGCGGATGCGGTCGCGGACCTTGCCGCCGAGGAGCTGGTGGACGGGCACGCCCGCGGCCTTGCCGGCCACGTCCCAGAGGGCCATCTCGACGGCGGCCTTGGTGAAGGGGTTTGCCTTGAGGGCGCGGTCCATGACGGCTCGGCAGGAGTGCAGGCGGGTCGGGTCCATGCCGCGGAGGGCGGGAGAAAGGAAGGCATCGACCGCGGCAACGGTGGACTGGCTCGTCTCGCCGCTCCAGATGGCGGAGACGGTGGCCTCGCCCAGGCCGACGATTCCGTCATCGGTGATGACGCGAATGATGGCGTAGTCGGAGGTGATGTGGTCACCGTGCGCGGTCTTGGTGGTGAGGCCCGCCTTGAGCGGGACAGAGACAGGGATGGCTTCGATTTTTTCAATTTTCATGCGAACATCCTTCAGGGCGTGACCGGCCCCTCATCGAGGAACCGGCGGAAGACGTTGCTCGTGATGGTGGAAATCGCGTCATCCACGAGCAAGCAGGCAGGGTACGTGATCGAGGAGGCGGCGAAGACGGCTCCGCCGGACGGGGTGGCGTAGAGGGCGAGATGGGCGCCGCCGTCGTCGATGTTCTCACCACGGGCAATCACACGAACGCCGGCAGGGGATTGAGGCGTAACCTTGTCGGTTTCGTGGCCCGAGGCGCCGCCGTCGCAACGCATGTGCAAGCTTTTGAGCCCGAAGCGGTCGCCGTTTGCGAGGCCCGTGCCGCCGAAGGCCCAGTGATCGGCCTCGGTGGCGCGGAAGGGGGCGGCGGTCATGGCGCCGGAGTAGGTGAAGGCGACGCCGAGGAGGGTGGCCTCGGAGACACCGGTGGTGAGGTGGAATCGGCTGTCGAGGCCGCAGGGGTAGACCTGAGATTCTCGGCCGTTGTGGACGATCATGGTGTCGGGGTCGGGGAGGGTGACCTCGCAGTTCACACCGTTGCCGCCGAGGTAGACGACCCGGCCGCCGCGGTGGTCAACCCAGTCTTTCACGCGATCATACATTCCCTTCGTCCAGTATTCCGGATGAGGGGCGAGGACGAGGACGCGGTAGGCGTCGAGGTCGAGGGTGCCGTCGTCGAGCTGGTTGTCGGCGTAGACGTCGTGGGCGAAGCCTTCGCGTTCGAGCCAGGAGAGGATGCGCCACTCGCTCGGGGCGAGGTGGCAGGAGGCGCGGCCCTGGATGGGATCTTCGGGGCGTTCGTTCAGGTCGATGTCGTTGACCAGTTCGGGGCGGTCGAACGACAGAGGGTCATACGAGTCGGCGTCGTAGGTGACGTGGTTGGGGTCGGTGTAGCGGCGGAGTTCCTGGCGGGCGTTGACGGTGGGCTGAAGGGGGAGGCGGTCGGGGCTGATGTAGTTGCTCCGGCCGCCGAAGGCGTTGTAGGCGTTCCAGGTCATCGTGGCGGCGAGGAAGGCGATGGGGGCCGTCGGCTGGGCCGGGGCGACGACCCAGGGGAAGGCGAAATGCTGGCCGGAATTGGTTCGGGCGTGAAAGTAATAGAGTCCGGAGCGGTCGGGGGCGGTGGCGTACTGGCGATGGACGGGGCTGGCGTAGCCTTCCCGGTTCCAGGCGACGCCGGTCTGGGTGTAGTCGCCGTCGGGAGTGATCTGCGCGGTGGCTCGGGGGCCGTGCTCGTCGTGCCAGCCAAGGTTGCGGATATGTTCGACCTCTCGGCCGTAACGGTAGAGGTCGAGGCGGTAGAGCTCCGGCGAGTGGACGCGGAATTCGGACTCCTCTCCCGAGCGGACCCACTTGGGCCAGGCGTAGCCGAGCAGGCGATCAGAGAGGAGGCGGAAATGGTGCGGGCGCGTGGTGGGAAGGGTGATCCGGACCCGCTTCGACCCGAACCCCGAGGCCGCCAAAGTGACGACGTAGGGGCCGGGCATGAGCGCGGCATGGACCGAGCCATCGGCCTGAGAGCGGGTGGCGACCGATCCGGAGGGGCCTTCGAAGGTGATCGAGACTTCGGGCAGGGCGACGTAGCGTTCGTCGCTGACGTATCCAATGAACATGGGTGGACGTTCTCAACGGCGGCCGAAGCCGGGGGGGAGGGGGTCGGTCATTGGGGCAATTTCGGTGGTGAACTTCTCGCCGGTGACGCGGTTGGTGTTGTCGAGGCGGCGGCGGTAGGTCGAGGGGAAGTCGCCCGTACTGGCGATCCAGTCGTCGAGCCGACCGCTTAGCTCGGCGACGAGATGGGCGTACTCGGGGCGGCCCGCAAGGTTCTCCAGCTCGTCGGGATCGGACTGGAGGTCGAATAGCTCGATTTCGGGTCGGGGAACCTGGAATTGCTGCGCCTGGGCGGGCGTAAGGGTGCCGCGGCTCTTGAGGGCCTGGAGCGCGTCCCAGGAGGGGCAACTGCTGACGTCGGAGGGGTTGCCGTAGGGGAGGTCGGTGTAGGCGTTGCGGATGAGCTTGTAGCGATCGGTGCGAATGCTGCGCATGTGCTGATCGCAGTTGTGCCAGTTCCGTTCGCTGAAGACGGCGTCGAGGCCGGGGCGGCTGGGGTCGTCGAGCACGGGGGTCAGGCTTCGCCCTTGCATGTCGGCGGGAACGGGAAGGCCGGCGAGTTCAAGGAAGGTGGGGGCGAGGTCGATCACGCTGGCGAGGCCGTCGTGGACGGTGCCGGGGGCAATGCGACCGGGCCAGGAGACGATCAACGGGGTGCCGATGCCGGAATCATAAAGGGTTCCCTTGGCGCGGGGGAAGGGCATGCCGTTGTCGGAGAAGAAGACGACGAGGGTGTCGTTGGTGCGGCCTCGGCGATCGAGTTCGGCGAGCATGGTGCCGATGTCGCCGTCCATGCGGGCGATCTCGTCGTAATAAAGGGCGAGATCGGCGCGGGTTTCGGGGGTGTCGGCGAGGTAAGGGGGGACGACGGCGTCGGCCGGGGTGTGGGGATTGTCAATCGCTCCGGGTTGGTAGGGGCGGTGGGCGTCTCGGAAACCGACCCAGAGGAAGAAGGGCTGGTCCCCGGCCTCGTCGAGAAACGCGGGGAAGTGGTCAACCTGGCGACCGTACCAGTCGAACTGGGCATCGCCGGCGGGGCCGTAATGGGTTTTGAGCATGTGTCCGGTGTGATAGCCGGCGCGTTTGAGCAGGGTGGGCAGGAACGGTTGATGCTCAGGAAGCGGCATGTGCAGGTCTTCCGCGCCGGTCGCGTGGGGATATTTCCCGGTGAGGACGCTGATGCGGGTCGGGCTGCACGAGGAGGTGGTGAGAAAGGCGTTGGCGAAGGTCAGGCCGCCAGCGGCGAGGGCATCGATGTTGGGTGTGCGGATGGTGGGATGGCCGTAGCAACCGAAGTCCTTCCTGGAGACGTCGTCGGCCAGGAAGACGAGGATGCTGGGGAGACGGTGCTGCTCGGGCACTCCGGCAGCGGCCGGAGCGCCTGGCAGGGCGGCGATCATCCACGTCGACACGATTGCGAATGCCAGGCGACGCATGGGCAAGGGCCTCCTCGGTTGGCGGTCGACTCTGAGGATGCCCTGCCGGTCGCTCCGATGCAACTCACAACCGCCCCGGAGGGCGAACTCCGGAGCCTTGCTGCTGGGTGGACGAGTCGCCCAGATCGGCCCGGGCACGATCGACGAGGGCCTGGAGACGCTCGACGACCTCGGGGTGATCGGCCTTCACGTCGGTCGATTCGCCGAGGTCGTCATCGAGGTTGAACAGGGCCAGGCCGATCGATCTCATGATGTACGGGGCGGGCTGGCCGTGGGAGCCCCCCTGCCCTTCAAGGCTGCGGAATTCGTGCGGCAGGTGGAGTTTCCAGGGGCCGGAGCGGACGGCCTGGAGCTCGCGTCCCCAGTAGAAATAGAGGGCGTCGTGCGGGGATTGGGCGTCGGGCTCGCCGAGCAAGAGTGGAGAGATGTCGAGGCCGTCGATCGGGTGGTCGGGGAGCGAGGCGCCGGTCTGGGCGGCGATGGTGGGCAAGAGGTCGATGGTCATGGCGGGCTCGTCGGTCGAGGTTCCGGCGGGAACGCGGCCGGGCCACCAGGCGATCGTCGGCTCGCGCTGACCGCCGTCGAAGGTGGTCCCCTTGCCCTCGCGCAAGGGTCCGGCGGAACCGGCATGATTGCCGTACGAGAGCCAAGGGCCGTTATCGGAGGTGAAGACGACGAGGGTGTTCTCGCTCAGGTCGAGGCGGCGGAGGGTGTCAAGAATCTGACCGACGGACCAGTCGATTTCCATGATCACGTCGCCGTAGAGCCCCTGCTCCGACTTGCCTTCGAACTTGTCGGAGACAAACAGGGGGACGTGCGGCATGCTGTGGGGGACATAGAGGAAGAAGGGTTGGTCCTGATTCCGTTCGATGAACGAGACGGCACGCTCGGTGTACCAGGTGGTGAGGTTGCGCTGGTCGGGGTTGAGGGCGATCACCTCCTCGCCTTCGATCAAGGGGAGAGGAGGATAGCGGTCGCCGGCCGTCGGATGGTTCGGCCACATGTCGTTCGAGTAGGGCAGGCCGAAATATTCATCGAAGCCGTGGCGGGTGGGCAGGAATTGGGGATCGTCGCCGAGGTGCCACTTGCCGAAGATGGCGGTGGCGTAGCCGAGGGGCTTGAGCATTTCGGCCATCGTGACTTCATTGGAGTTCAGGCCGGTTTTGGCTCCGGGGCCGAGCGCGCCGATGATGCCGATGCGGTTCGGGTAGCAGCCGGTGAGCAGGGCGGCTCGGGAGGCGGAGCAGACGGCCTGAGCGGCGTAGAAGTTGGTGAAGGTGCGACCCTCGGCGGCCATGCGGTCGAGTTGAGGGGTTTCGAACCCCTCGGCGCCGAAGACGCCGACGTCGGCGTACCCCTGGTCGTCGGTGAAGATGACGACGACGTTTGGAGGGCGGTCCTCGGTGGCGGCCGAGGCGGCAAGCGGAGGGAACACGAGTGCAAGCGCTGCAATCAAACGGATGAGCATGATTTGCCTCGGTCGTCGAGAGGGTCAGGGCATCTTCTCGGAGGGGAGAATCGGCGCGCCTTCCCAGATGGCGGTCGTGCCGTCGAAGGTGAGCACGCGATGCTGGCTGCCGGGCGCGGGGGGGCGATCGACGGTGGGGAGCCAGCGGCGATGCTCGGCGAGGATCGGTTCGTAGGTCGGGTCGAGGGCGAGGTTGGTCCACTCCTCGGGATCGACCTCAAGGTCGTAGAGTTCCTCGGAGCCGTCGGCGTAACGAATAAACCGCCAGCGATCGGTGCGGATGCCGTGGTTTCCCTGGTTGTGGGTGGTGATGGCGGGCCAGGCGCGATCGGCGGCGGGGTCGTTGATCAACGGTACGAGGCTGTGGCCTTCGAGTGGCAGACCGGGCCGAGGGGAAAGGTCGCAGAGGTCGATGAGGGTCGGGAAAAGGTCGAGCAGTTCGACCGGTCGATCGCAGCGCTGGTCTTCGGGAACTCCGGGGCCGGCAACGATCAAGGGAACGCGGGTCGAGGGTTCCCAGAGAGTGTTCTTGCCGCTGATTTCCTTCTCGCCGAGGTGGTAGCCGTGATCGGACCAAAGGACGATCACCGTGTCGTCGCCGTGGCCGGAGGCATCCAGGGCGTCGAGGACGCGGCCGACCTGGGAATCGACGAAGCTGATGGAGGCAAGATAGGACTGGACCAGGGATCGCCAATGGCCGTTGGCCTCCATCCACGAGAGGCGAGGCTCGGGCAAGGACCAGTGAAGGTACCAGGAGAATTCGGGAGTATCGAGCCGATCACCGCGGAAGACCCGAGGCATGATCAGCGATTCATCGGGATACAGGTCGAACCATTGCTGGGTTGCGTAGCAAGGAACGTGAGGCAGGAAGAAGCCAACGGCGAGGAAAAAGGGATCGTCGATGCCGGATTCAAGCTGCTCGACGGCCCAGGAGGCGACCTGATAATCCCCCTTGTCCTCGTCGCGGTGGGGGAAGGTGCCCCAGTCCATCAAGGGGTGGTTGCCGACGGGAGTGGGGCTGATGAGCTTCTGGGCAGGCCGGGCCCCGACTGCGGAGGGAGTGCCGTAGGTGTCGAACTCTCGGGGGCGATCGGGCGCGGGGGGATAGCCGCCGTGGTAGATCTTTCCGGTCGAGAGGGCGGTGTATCCGTGGTTTCGGAAATGTTGAGGCAGGGAAACGACATCGGCGAACTCCTCGACGGTGCGGAACCAGGGGGCGAGCCCGTAGATGCCGGTGGTCGAGGGGCGCAGGCCGGTCAGGATGCTGGTGCGCGAGGGGTTGCAGAGGGGCGACTGGGTGTGAGCATTGGTGAACAGCGTGCCGCGACGGGCGAGGCGGTCGATGTTGGGGGTCTGGATCTGCGGGTGGCCTTGCAGGCATCCCACCCAGTCGTTCAGGTCGTCGATGGCGAGGAACAGCACGTTGGGCCGTTCCGGTTTCGAGTCGTCAGGCTCGATGGCCGAAGTGGCCAGCAAGGCGGCGAGCATCAGGGGAAGCGACGAACTCATGACGCATCACTCCGAAGCGATCGAGGAGAGGGGATTCGGTTCGGCTGGCACGTCAGGAGGCCTTCGGCAAACGCCGCAGGAGCAGGGCGAGCATGACCCAGGTCCAGCCGGTGAACAGGACTTCCAGCCCCACGAACAGACCGATGACCCAGAGGCTCGCCTCGGGCCATTGCCTCCAGATGAGCAGGCCGAGAAGTGTGGAGAGAACGCCGCCGGCAAGGGTCCAGCCCCAGCCTTCGAATTTCAAGCTCAGGGCCACGGCGATTCGAAAGACCCCGCCGATGATCAGGAAGGCGGCGATGATCAGCGTCAGGAACTCGGCCGTCTCGGTCGGGTGGTCCACAATGAGGATGCCGACCACCGCGTAGAGGACTCCGGCGAGCAGGGCCAGGAAAAAGCCGCTCCAGCGGCGGACCCAGAAGGCCGCGACGAACTGGGTGATGCCGCTCAGGATCAACAGGATGCTGAGCATCCAGACCGCCGCCAGCGTGCCGATCCACGGGACGCCGATCAGGAGCGAGCCGAGCACGATCAGCACCACACCGAGGACGAGGAAGCCGACCCAGTTGGCCCGGATCTCGCTCAGCTCGTTGCGAATGATCGTGCGCAGGGGAGAGGAACCGGGAACGATGGGATCGGACATGGTCGTGGTCTCCAACGGTTGAGGTGAGATGCTCCTCCGTGCCGAGATCCGGAACTCCGCTTCCGCTCCGGTGCGTCCTGGTGCGGTCAGCGGCGATCGGTGCCGGGTGGAAGCTCTCGAAGCAGTTCGTCGGGGAATTCGGCGGCGGGGGAGCCGTCGGCGTTCCGGAGGTTCTGCGATCCGCCACGGTCGGCATAAATGGGAATGGCCATGCCGCCGGTCTGTTCGAGGGTTTCGAAGAGTTGCTGCTTGATTTGGGTAATGACCTGTTGATGATCCTCACTGAAGATCAGGTTGGTGGTTTCGTTCGGGTCGGCCTGGATGTCGTACAGCTCGTCGAGATCCCAGAGGCCGTGAGGTCTGATGAATTTGTACTGATCGGTTCGGAGGGCGAAGATCGTTGGCGTGTGGGGGAAGTTGCGTTCCCAATAGTATTCGTAAAGCAGGGCGTCGCGCCAGGGGATATCTTCGCCGGCGCCGAGCTTCAGGAAGCTTTGGCCGTCCATGTGCTCGGGGGGTTGCAGGCCGGCGGCTTCGAGGATGGTGGGGGCAATGTCGATGTTGGCAACGACCTGTTCGACCGTGGTTCCGGCCGGGAAGAGGTCGGGGCATTGCATGATCATCGGTACGCGCATGGACCATTCGTAGGCAACGCGTTTGTCGATCAGGCCGTGTTCGCCGAAGCCGAAGCCGTTATCGCCCATGTAGATGACGAGCGTTTCGTCAAGGACTCCCTTTGCGTCCAGCGCGTCAAGGACCCGGCCGATGCTGTCATCGACCCCGAGCAGGGTTTCGCAATAGTCGCGGTAGAACTCGGCCACGTCGAGCGTGCTGTGGTAGGGGAACTCGACACCGTGCCAGCTATTGCGCTGGTTCTTGACCCACATCGGGCGGTGCTTCGTCCGCTCGGGGGAAGGGTCCATGGTTTCGGGGGCGTCGAAGGGGGCGTCGTCGTAGCGGCCGGCGTGGCGCTCGGCGGGAATGAACTCGGCGTGGACCCCTTTATGCGAAAGGTAGAGGCAAAAGGGGGTGTCGTCCGTTCGGTCGTCGAGCCAGTCGAGGGCGTAATCGGTCAACTCGTCGGTGATGTAGCCGTTCTGGGGCACGCGCTCGCCGTCGACGTTCAGGCCGTTGCGGCTGGGGAGATAGGTCCCCTGCCCCCGGAAGCTGACCCAGCGATCGAAGCCGGGGCGGGGGTCATCGGAGCCGCCCCCCATGTGCCACTTGCCGATGAAGGCGGTGTCGTAGCCGGCGGCTTGAAGGTACTGGGCGAAGAAGATCGTGCCCTCGGCAACGGGGTTGTTGTTATCGACAACCTTGTGATTGTGGGCGTACTGACCGGTCAGAATGGAGGCGCGGCTCGGTGAGCAAAGCGAGGTCGTGACGAAGGCGTTTTTCAGGTGGACGCCGTTGGCGGCGATGCGGTCCATGTTCGGCGTTTCGACGAACGGGTGACCGAGAAAACTCATCGCGTCGAACCGGTGGTCATCCGCAAGAATGAACACCACGTTGCGCGGTTTCGAACCGTCGATGCGAGGCAGTTCCAGATCCGGCTCCGCCTGCCGAGCCTGGGCGATGCCGGTCAGGCATAGGAATACGAGCAATACGCAACGCAGGGGCACGCTTCGAACCGTCATCAGGGCGATCCTCGCGGTGTTGGAGAGAAGGGAGAGAAGTTCGGAACGGCTTGGCCTGATCGCCTCGCCATTATGCTCGGGTGCGGGACGCGAGGCGACCGTGCGGTGTGTGCACGGGGTCGCCAGTCCGCTGAAACGCTTGTCAGGTCCAACAAGAGGTCGCAGGTTCGTTCCAGCCGTCGAAGGGAGGCCCCTGGCTTATTGGGTCGCATCGACGACACAGCGGAAACCGACGTGGGGGTTGCCGGTGTCGATGGCCCCCTGGCCTCGGGTGCCGACACGGTAGCGCACGCAGTAGAGATCGCTGCACATGAACGATCCTCCTCGTTGCACGCGCTTGGGGATGCCGGGCTCCATCGGGTCGAACGACTCGCTGGGGCCGGTCGGGTTGGACTCGGGACTGGTTTGATAGTAATCGTGCCGATACCAGTCGGCGCACCATTCCCAGACATTGCCGGCCATGTCATACAGCCCGAAGCCGTTGGGCGGGAACTGGGCGACGGGGGCGATGCCGGCGAAGCCGTCGTCGGCGGTGTCCTCGATCGGGAACTGCCCTTGCCAGTTGTTGACCATCGGCTGGCCGTCGGGATGGCGTTCGTCGCCCCAGGTGTAGGTGGCGCGGTCGAGCCCTCCTCGGGCGGCGAATTCCCATTCGGCCTCGGTCGGCAGGCGCTTGCCGGCCCACTCGGCATAGGCAAGCACGTCTTCAAATGCGAGATGAATGACAGGGTGATTCATGCGATCGTCGATGCTCGACTCGGGGCCGTCCGGGTGCTTCCAGTCGGCTCCGGGCTTCCAGGCCCACCATTGCAGGTGGTTGTCGAGCCGGACGGGGTGATCGGGTGGGCTGAAGACGATGGAGCCGGGGGCGAGGTTCTCAGGGGCGACACCAGGATAATCGGCCGGGTCGATCGGACGCTCGGCCACGGTGACGTAGCCGGTGGCATCGACAAATGCCTGGAACTGGGCATTCGTCACCTCGGTTTTGTCCATCCAGAAGCCGTCGACCGTGACGAGGTGGACCGGCTGGGCATCGGGGAACTGGCCGTCGTCGGTCCCCATCCAGTAGGTGCCGCCGGGAACCCAGACCATTCCTTCGTCGGGAGGAGGCCCCGGGGGCGAGGTCTCGTTGATGCGGTGGGCCGAGCGCTGGGCTTCGGGCTTGGTTTGCGAGCGGGGGGAGGATGCCTTCGGCTTCTCGGTTCTGGCTCGCTCGGCCTCGAAGAACGCGGCGACCCGTTCTTCCGCGGCTCGTTCCTCGGCCAATCCTCGATTCCAGACGAACAGTCCTCCCACGGCCGCCGCCACAATGAGCAGGGTCATCACGAGAGGAATCGACCATGACTTCGAGAGAGCGCGAGGTTCCGAGCCTTGGCTCTGATTGGTTGCCTTCACCTTCACTTTTGGTTTTGGCCTGGACTTCGGTGCCTTCGACACGATCGCCTCTGGAAGAAAAAAAGGGAATCGGTGGTCGTCGTTCTCGCGTCGCTCAGGATTTCAGTCTAACCACCTCAGGCGCGAGGGACCAACACTCGATCGGCGCTTGCCACCGGTTCACAACGTTCGGGAATCGTCTAAGGATCTGGGAGGTTGGATCGTCAACACAGAGGAGCACCGAGCCGTTGGTGCAACGAATTGCTCGTCGAGCGGGCAAATCGGTTCAACGATGGGCCCTCGATCGCTCGTAAGGATCTTCCAGTGAGAGGCACGTTTCCGAGGGAGGATTTCTGTCCCTCGAACCGCGGCTTCCCCCTGCCCTTCCCTTCCCTTCCCTTCTGAATCCCTTCGAGAGTGAGGCGTCGATTCCCATGCGCTCAATTCCCGGTCTGCTGACGTTGCTCATCCTGGTTCACTCGGGTTGCGGAGCCGCCGATCCTCGGGCCATGTCGCGGACGGCGGCGAGTGTCGAATCCGAGTTCCCGATGGAAGACTCGGTCATGAGCTACGCGGCCGAGCCGTCGTCGGATCGCGCTGCCCCTGCCGCGATGATGGGAATGATGGGGGTGGTGGGCGAGGCCAATCCGCTGCAAGCGCAAGACGCCCCGCCTCCGGGTGAGGCGGCCTTCAATCGCAAGATCATCTACGATGCGCAGATCGACCTCGAAGTTGAGGATCTCGACCCGGCGGCCGATCGGCTGGTGGCCTTGGTGCAGCAGCATCGGGGGTACATTGCCGAGCAGGATTTGACCGGCTCTCCCGGTTCGAAGCGATCGGCCAAGTGGAAGCTGCGCGTGCCGGTCGATCACTTCGAGGCGTTCGTGCAGGAGTTGCTCAGCCTCGGGGAACTGAAGCGCAACCTGCGGACCTCGCAGGACGTGACCGAGCAGTTTTACGACATCGAGGCCCGCATTCGGAACAAGCGGGTCGAGGAAGAAACCATTCTCAAGATTCTCGAAGAACGGAGTGGGAAGCTCGAAGATGTGTTGAAGGTTCAGGTTGAGCTGAGTCGCGTTCGGGGGGAAATCGAGCAGATGGAGGGTCGGCTCCGCGTTCTGCAAAACCTGTCGAGCCTGGCCACCGTGACGGTGAACCTCCGCGAGCGGGAAGGCTACACGCCGGCGGCTCCCGTGGTTCCGGACTTTCGGACGAGAGTCGCACGGGCCTGGAGCGGTTCGGTTACCGACCTTCGGACCTCGGCCGAGAACTTCGTCGTCTTCGTGTCAGAGCGGGCGCTCCCGACCCTGATCGTCTTGCTTGCGTTGATCGCGGTCTTCCCGCTCGTTCGGAGGCTCTGGAGACGGCTGCTCCGGGCATTGCCCCGGCTCTGGGAGCAGCTTCGAAGGCCGATCGGGTCGTCGCCGGAGGTGCCCCCTTCACCTCCCGAACCCTCGCGGTAGGCCCTTGGGAATCGGCTCGGGAGGCGTTAGGCTCGGACGTCGCATCGCTCGGATCACCGGACCGCATGGGACCGGATTCGTGGATGGACCGAACCAAGGAGCCCCGCCATGATCGACGCGACGCCCCCCCCGGCCAATCGGTTGACCTCGTCGAAGCCCTCGCGACGCCGTTTTTTGCGAACGGCGGCGGGGGCCTCGCTCGGCGTGATCGCCGCGCCGGCGATCGTTCGAGGCCGGAACCTGAACGAGAAGCTCAACATCGCGGTGATCGCCACCGGAGGACGAGGAGGGCATAACCTCAGCCAGGTGGCCTCCGAGAACATCGTTGCCCTGTGTGATGTTTATGAGCCCGCGGTCGATCGCGCGGCGAGCGAACACCCGAAGGCGAAGCGATACACCGATTTCCGCCGCGTGTACGACGACGCGAACGGCTTCGATGCCGTGGTCGTCAGCACCCCCGAGCACACCCACGCCGCGGCCACCTTGCCGGCCTTGTTGCTGGGCAAGCATGTGTATCTGGAAAAACCATTGTCCTATAACGTGGCCGAGGCCCGCATCCTGCGCGAGGCCGCCGCGAAGGCCAAGGTCGCCACCCAGATGGGCACGCAGATTCACGCCGGAGAAAATTACCGACGTGTTGTTGAGATGATCCAGACCGGCGCGATTGGCCCGGTCCGTGAGGCGCACGTCTGGGTTGGCCGTGCCTGGGGCCTTCAATCAGCCGAGGCCGCCGAGCGAAACCGCGACATCGTGTACGTGACGGATCGGCCGACCGATTCCTCGCCGATTCCCGAAGGGCTTGACTGGGATCTCTGGCTCGGACCCGCGCCCGAGCGTCCGTTCCACGAGGTCTACTGGCCGGGTCCGAAGTGGTATCGCTGGTGGGACTTCGGCAACGGCACCATGAGCGACCTCGGCAGCCACTGGAACGACCTGCCCTTCTGGGCGCTCGACCTGAAGGCCCCGTTGACGATCGAGGCGTTCGGCCCGTCGCCGCATCCGGAGATTGCCCCGGCGTCGATGCGAGCGGTCTACGAATACGGCGCCCGAGGGGATCAGCCCCCCGTCCAGCTCACCTGGTATCAAGGGGATGAGAAGCCCCAGGCCTGGACCGACGGCACCATCCCGCAGTGGAATAGCGGTGTCCTGTTCGTCGGCGATAAGGGGATGCTGCTCGCCGATTATGGGAAGTACCTCCTCCTTCCCGAGGACCGGTTCGAAGGCTTCACCCCTCCCGAGCCCTTCCTCACCCGCCCGGCGAGCCACCACGCCGAATGGATTGACGCCTGCAAGACCGGCTCGCCGACCGGGTCGAACTTCGAGTACGGCGGCTGGCTGACCGAGGCGAACCACCTCGGGAATGTCGCCTACCGCGTCGGTCGCAAGATCGAGTGGGACGCCGACGCCATGCGCGCCACCAACGCCCCCGAGGCCGAACCGTTCCTCACCCGCGAGTACCGCGAAGGCTGGTCGCTCGGCTCCTGAGTCCAGGAGCGTCAAGCGAGCAAGGCAACGAAGATTGAGCCACGGATGAAACATCGATGAAACACGGATGAGGGGAAATGTCCGCGTTGCGGCTGCCCTCATCCTCTTTCATCTCTACTGCCTACTGCCTACTGCCTACTGCCTGATCCGTGTTTCATCCGTGGCTCCATTTGCGTTCTGTTTGTTTGGAACCGCTGATCCCACCCTCCTCGTGTCGAGCGCGAGGGGACCCTCCCCCCACTGTCCCACCCACCTATCCCCGGAGCCGAGTTGATGACCGGACCAAGATCAAACTCCCTTTCGCGCCGAACCTTCCTGGCCTCGACTGCCGCCGTGGCTGCCGGAACCTCGATGGGAGCCGCCCCGATCGCCCGCGCTCCGAAGCAAGAGCGGAAGAAAATCGCCCTGATCGGCACCGAGGTGCGCACGCATTCTCATGCGCAACACTTCATCGATCGATTTCTTCTCGGCTATGCCTGGCAAGGGGAGTGGCGGAAGCCCGAGGTGGACCTGGTTTCCCTTTACGTCGACCAGTATCCCGAGGGGGATCTTGCTCGGGCACAGGCCGCTCGATTCGACGTGCCGATTTATCCGACGATCGCCGAATCGCTGACGATGGGGACCGGATCGCTGGCCGTCGATGGCGTGGTGGTCATCGGCGAGCATGGCCGCTACCCACGCAACGAGATGGGGCAGACACGCTACCCGCGTTATGATTTCTTCAAGCAAATTGTCTCGGTTTTTGAGCAATCGGGCCGAAGCGTGCCGGTCTTCAATGACAAGCACCTGTCGACGGAATGGGCCGAGTGCGTCGAGATGATCGAGGACGCGAAGCGGCTCGACTTCCCCTTCCTGGCCGGGTCGTCGTTACCGGTCACCTGGCGATTGCCTGCCGTGGACGTGCCGCACGGGGCCGACCTGACCGAGAGCGTTTGCGTCGGTTACGGTGGGGCCGACAGTTACGACTTCCACGGTCTCGAAACGGCGCAGTGCATGTCGGAGCGTCGCAAAGGTGGGGAGGTGGGTATCGCCCGCGTTCAGGCCCTGCGCGGCAAGGCGATCTGGGATCGGGTCGAGCAGAGCGAGACGACCGCTCGCCTGTTCCTGGCGGCCTTGAGCCGAAGCCACACCTTGCCGGTCGTCAATGGGTATCCGACCGATCCCCCCTCGATCGAGTGGGCGCGACGGGTTTTCCCGAACGCCTTCGCCTACTTCATCGAACACCGAGACGGCTTCAAGACCACCCTGTTCATGTGCCCGGTGCAGGATTTCACCTATGCCGGACTGATCGGCGACGAGGACCGGGTCGTCTCCTGCCAGATGCACCTGCCCATGCCCGGCCGATCGGCCACAACGGCCGACTTCTTCAACCCGCTCGTGCACCATATCGAGCGCATGGTCATCGAGAACCAGGCCCCCTACCCCGCCGAGCGAACCCTGTTGACTTCGGGAATGACGCTGGCCGGTGTGACCTCCCTGTTCCGCGAGGGCCAGGTGGTCGAGACCCCCGAGATGGAGGTCCGCTACACCGTTCCCGACGAATCCTTCTATGTGAACGCGGATCACTCCTGATCGGTTCGATCGCGATCGGGAGACATGCTCATCCCCCTCTCCCCGCGATCGGGGAGAGGATCGGAGCCGAGCTGGATGTGGGAGAAGCGTTTGATCGGAGGGACGATTTAGTTCACCCGGTCCGGATAGCGCTGGCGGAGAGCCCGCTTGAGCGCGACGAGCTTTTGACGGTCGGCCAGGGCAGACAGTTCGTCGAGGTGCTTCTCGGCCGGGACGCCGGCCATCGCGCCGGAGCGGTGAACCTCAAGGGCTTCGCGCATGGCCTCGGCGCCGAGCTTCGGCTCGTACTTGCCGGAGTCGTCCTTGATGGAGTTGATGGCCGAACCGGCAAGGAACAGGATGTGGTCGGTCAGGCCGCGGCGTTCGGCGTCCTGAAGGTTGAGGATGACGTTCCCCTGGTCGAGCGCGCCGGCCCGGGCGATCATCGTTGGGTTCAGGCCGCCGGGTAAGGGGCGGGAGAGGGCGGTTTCGGAGGCGTGCCACTCGGCCCCGTACGGTCGCAGGAAGGGGGTGCCGGGCTTCACCGGGGCAGTCTGGCGGAAGTCGATGCCGTCGAGCCGGGCGAGCAGGTCGATCACGTCGCGCCAGATGGCCCGAGTGCGGGTGCCGATGCCGGCGTTGTGGCCGTAGATCGCGGGAGGGTTGCTCAGGTGCCGGGTGGCCTCGCGGACCATCCGTACGGCTCCGCCGCAGAAGGTTTCGCTGAACATCACACCGGTGGCCCCGGCTTCGAGCACGGCGAGGACCGTCTCCAGGATCTCGTTCGGCGCCCCGGTCACATGAGGAGCGAAGACCATGCCCAGCCCGCCTCGCTGGTCCTTCACTCGTTCGAGCGCGGCTTTGGCCCGCTTCATGCGTTCGGCCACGGGAGAGTAGGGAAGGTTGGGATACAGATCCTCGTCTTCCTTGATGAACATGAGCAGGTCGCACCCGGCCACCTCGCCGACGATGCGGTCGATGTCGTCGGGGGTGACACCGGCGGTCGGCTTGAGGATGGTGCCGAAGGCGGGGCGGCCGTCGTCGAAGCCGGTCATCTTCCGCAGGCCGAAGGGTCCGTAGGCCGGGCCGGGGAAGGTGGCGAGGACCTTGTCGGGGATCTGGAGGCTGACGAGCCGCGCGTCCTGGTTCTCATAAACGTCGAAGATGATGGCCGCGGCGGTCGTGTGCAGGAGGTCGACGGAGGTCAGGTGGCCGTCTTCCTGGAGCATCATCTTCAGCGGGAAGGCGATGTGCAGAAGGCCCATGCGCCCGGTCGAGTCGAAGGGATCGACCCCTGCGGCGGTGGCGGTGCACTCGGCCAGCAACGACCCGGGGGGCGGGTCCTTGATGCCGCTCGTGGCGTGGTAGGCGATTTCCTTGACCGCGTCGCCCAGCGATTCGGTCCGAAACGCAAAGAAGTAGGTGGCGACGATGTGATCGTCGGACCTCGGGGGCGGATTCTCGGCCAGCCGCTCCTCGACGACCCGGCGGAGGGCCATCTCGCGGGCGTCGGGGTCGTGCCAGAGGACATCCAGGGTCTTTGAGTCGATCGCAGGCATGGTGGGCCGGGGTGTTGTCGAGTCGATGCCGAGCGGGTGCCGGCCCCGCGATCGGGGCTCGGGGAGCCTGTAGGATTCCCGGCCGGCGGCCCCATGTCAAGGGCCCGAAGCGTTCGGGGAGGCGTCGAGCACCAGGAGATCGCCTGGCCGCTCGATGGCGAGCCGGCGGTTCGCCGGGCCGAACGTGGCCAGGGCGCCGTACCAGCCCAGGGGGTTGTCGGGGAACGGGTCTGAAAGAGGCACTTCCAGCAGCACTTGCCGGGTCGGTACGTGCCAGAGCAGCACCTTCCGGTCTGTCCCGGCCGAGGCGAGCAGGCGGCCGTCAGGGCTGAAGGACAGGGACCGAATGTCGGTGCCCTGAGAGAGGGTCGAGAGGATCGTCGTACCGGCTTCCAGGTCCCAGATCACGAGGCGACGGTCGTCTCCGGCCGAGGCGAGCAGGCGGCCGTTGGGACCGAAGGCCAGGGTGTGCGCGGTGCCCGAGTGCTCCCCGGTCAGTATCTGGAATGTCTGGCCAGTTTGAGGGTCGAGGAGTCGGACGTCATGACCGTCCGAGGCCGCCAGCAGTTTACCGTCGGGGGAGAAGGCGACCATCATCGCGTGGCCGAACGACTGGGCGTTTGGCATTGGCACGATCCGAGGCGGCCCCCCCTTCTGGAGGTCGAACAGCAGGACCGAGACACGATCGCCGACCGGCACCTCCGGGGCTCGGCCGACGTAGGCCGCCAGCCGTCGGCCGTCGGCAGACAGGTCGATGGCACCAATATGGCTTCCCTCGGGGGTCTGCCATTGCAGCAGGTCGTTCCCGGCGTCAAGGTCCCGGACCACGATCAGCGAGCGTCCGCCCTCGTGTCCGGTTGGCCTGCCGTCGACGGCCAGCAGCCGGCCTTCCCGATCGAGCATGAGCTGGGAGAAGTCGGCGTCTCCCAGGCGGAGGAACTGGTCGGGGTCGTCGGCCCCGGGGTCGAGGATGCGGACCCCTCCCCGCTCGGCGAGCAGGACCGTTCGGCCGTCGGGGTGCAGGGCGCACCCGAAGGGTTCGAGCCGGGCGAACCGTTCTCGGGAGCCGTCGGGGTCGAACGGGTGCCAGCGTCGGAGCCGGCCGTCCGAGCCGGCCGAGAACAGGGTTTCGCCGTCGGGGGAGGCGGCCAGGGCATAGATGCGGTCGTCGTGGGCCAGCCAGGGGAGGTGCAGCTCGGGAGGCCCGGGGGAGGGCTCCGAACCGTCGGGGGTCGGCAGCGGGAGGAGGTGGATCATGCCGGCCCGGTCGGCGATGGCCAGGACGGTGCCTCCCCGGAGCATGGCCAGCGACTCGGCATCGTCGCGGAGCTGCCACTCGAAGACGACCTCGCCGGACTTCCAGTCCGACACGGCGAAGAAGCCCCGCTTGCGGCTGACGGCCACCCGGTCGCCGTCGGGGGAGAAGCTGATCCAGCCGGACCGCACTGACTCGACGATCCGTTCCCAGGCCACCGACCGGGATTCCAGGTCCCAGACTCGGGCGACGAACTCGGGGCCGGCCGCGGCGAGGGATCGGCCGTCGGGGGAGACGGCGATCGACTGGACGGCCCGGCTCGTTTCGTCGGCCTCCGGCCCTCGGAGCTCGCCGATCGAGTCGCCGGTCGCCGCGTCCCACAGCCGGATGATCGGCTCCTGACCGCAGGAGATGAGCATGGAGCCCCCCATCGCGAAGGCGACCTGATACGCCTTGCCCCCGTCAACCGCCTGGATCTGCCGGATCTGCTCCCCCGTCTCCAGGTCCCAGAGGCGCACAGTGCCGTCGTCCCCCGCCGAGGCAAGGGATTGGCCGTCGGGGCTGAAGGCGACGCCATTGACCTCGATCTGCCCGGTCGGGATCTCCCGGACCAGGCGGTCTCCGGGCCGGCGGTAGAGGCGGATCACGGCCTCCTCGCCGCAGGTGGCCATCAGACGATCATCGGGCGAGAAGGCAATGAAGTAGAGGGCCGGGCCTGGACCGGTCCACTCGTCGAGAGGCAACTCTCCCTGCTTGCGGAGGAACCACCAGGCGAAGTCTCGGAGGTCGGGCTTGCCGGCTTCGGGGAGTTGGCGGTCGAGGTACTCCTTCATCAGCAGCGGGTCGCGGTCGTCCAGGGCGGTGGCGGCGAGCTTCAGGTCGGCGACGTAGAGTAGCTCTCGGGCCATCCGTTCGCTCTGACGGGCAAGCCGGGCGTTCTCGTCGGCCCGGTTCTTGGCGGTGATCAGATCGCTCTGGGCGGTCTCGACCTTGGCCAGCGCATCGGCCGTCCGAGACTGTTCCCGGGCGATCAGCACGACCGCCACACCCAGCGCCGCGGTCACCAGCATCAGCAGCACCACGGCCGAGGCCACCGCCAGGCGATGGCGATAGGCCCATCGCGAAGCCAGGTCGAGCGGCGAGGGGCGGCGGGCGAGAACGTGCCGGCCTTCGAGGAACCGTCTCAGGTCGTCGGCCAGTTCGGCGGCCGTGGCGTAGCGGTCGTTCGGATCCTTTGCCATTGCCTTGAGAACGACCGTCTCCAGGTCGATCGGCACGGCGGGGTTGAGCTTCCGGATCGAGGGGGGTGTTTCCTCACTGATCCGGCTCAGCGCGACCCGGCCATCGGCGTCGTCGAAGGGGGGCCGCAGCGTGAGCAACTCGTACAGGGTGGCCCCCAGACTGTAGAGATCCGTCCGGTGGTCGACCGGGATCCCCCGGCCGGCGACCGCCTGTTCGGGGCTCATGTAGCGGAACGTTCCCACGAGAACGCCGGTGGCCGTCAGGCTGGAGTCTCCCTGGAGACGGGCCAGGCCGAAGTCGGCGATCCAGAGCCGGCCGTCGTTGTCCAGCAGCAGATTCCCCGGCTTGATGTCTCGATGGATCACTTCCTCCCGGTGGGCATGCTCCAGCGCCTCGGCCGCCTGCAGGCCGAGCCGAGCCACGAAGCCCGGATGCGAGGGCCCGAGCGCCGTCGGGTCGACCTGGGTGGGGGCGAGGTCCGACCGGTCGGGTTGGGTCTCCCCGTCGTCGTCGTCGGCGGCGGTGACGGCGGCGGGGTCGGCCTTCTCTGTGGTCTGAGGCTCAGCCGGCTCGAACGTCCTCCCGGCCCCTTGTCGAAGCTTGGCGATGACCTCGGCCAGGCTCCAGCCCTCGATCAATTGCATGGCGTAATAATGCACGCCGGCCTCGCAGCCGACGGAGTAGATCGGCACGATGTGCTCGTGGTGAAGGGCACCGGCGGCCCGGACCTCGACCTCGAACCGACGCAATTGCTGGGGGTCCAACGCGGCCACGGCCGGGAGAATCTTCAGAGCGACCCGGCGGCCGATCCATTGCTGACGGGCCTCGAAGACCACCCCCATCCCCCCCCGAGCGATCTGCCGGAGCAGGATGAATTCCCCGAGCCGGCCGATCCCCTCTCCCGAGTCGTCCGGCGGCAGGGTGCCGACTGAGGCCAGGCCGGCGGTCGAGGCCGACTGACCGAGCCGGGCCAGCAGGTTCAGCGCCGGCAGCAGGTCGAGCAGGTGGTCGGCCAACTCCGGCTCCTCCTTCCTGATGGCATCGAGATCGACCGGCTCGCCGGCCTTGATGCGATCGGCGACCTCGGCGACCCGATCGGCCAGGACCTGGTCGGTGGGCCGGTCCGTTCCTGAGGACTCCTGGCGGTTCTGGCTCATTGGGAGTGCTCCCCGCTGCCAAGCCGGGCCATCGACGCCCGGAGCCGCTCGACGGCTCGAAAGTGGCGGACCTTCACGGCGTTCTCGGTGATGCCCAGCACGGCGGCGATCTCGCCGAACCTCAGGTGCTCCAGGTAGCGCATCACCAGCACCTCGCGGTCGTTCTCGGTGAGCTGGGAGAGGACCTCGCAGAGCAGCCGAATTTGCTCCTCCCGGCGAACCAGGGCACTGGGGCTGCCCCCGGCGTCGACGAGCCGGTGGGCCAGACAGGCGGTCGAGGCGTCGGCAAACACCTGGCCGAGCGGAATCTCCCGGTCGACGGCCCGCTTCCTGGCCACAACGTGTGCCCGGTAGGCCTCGACCAGACGGTCACCGGCCAGCCTCCTCAGCCAGGGGAAGAACGGCAACGGGCGCTCGGCCAGAAAGTCGTCGAGTCTCCGGGAGGCTTCGGCCAACGTCTCCTGGACCACGTCCGAAGGGTCGAGCCGGGCGGCGATCCTCGGGTCCAGCCGCACGGAGATCATCTGTCTCAGCCGGTTCCGGTGCCGCTCCAGCAGGTCCTGCCGGGCCGTGTCATCGCCCGAGCCGGCGCGTCGGAGCAGAGCCTCGGTCTCGGGATCGTCTCCATTCGTCATCGCGGAGAAGAACCTCCGTTACCCTGCCATCCCACAGGCCACCGGTCAAGAGATAGGTTACGGCCCCAACCGCCCTTCGTGTTGTGATTTTTCAACGAAACGCGGAAACCTCGGCGTGTCCTGTAACCTCCCGCCCCGGGCTCGCGGATGGATCCGAGGCAGGGGACGTTCCTCCTTGCCAAACATCTGCCCCCCCTTTGATCGGAAGACACGACATCATGCGCAGGAACCGATTCCGCACGGCAGCGATTGCAGCCCTCGTCCTTGTCCTCGGCTCTCGGGCCGACGCCGACCCGATTGTCGCGGGGACGGACCACATCTTTGCCATCGGTGAGCTCCAGACGACGTTGTTTGCCGGCACGCCGCTGGGCCTGAACGATGACGTCTCGTTCACGACCAAACTGACCGGCTCCTACCGGATGAACCGCTCGGCCCAGGTCGGCACCAGCATCGACTTCACGATCACCGACGCCCTCTTCCACGGAGTCTTGCCCGCCTTCCTCGGCGGAAACGCCTTCCAGCTTACGAACACCCCCGGCACGACCTCCTCGGGCACCATCACCGACGTCGTCCAGGACCCGGGCGACCCCGGCTTCAGCTCCGGGGCCGCTTCGAGCTTCGTCTCGGGAAACTACCGAGCGGAAACCTACTACAGCATGTTCGTCCCCGACACCGGCGCGACCTTCTACACCGATCTGAGCGATCCCTCGGTCTTCACCGCGACTCCTGACGCCCTGCCCTTTGCCCCGGGCATGGTGAAGATGGCGATGATCCCGGTGGGTCTCTATCTGCAGGTCGGAGCCTCCCCCGACTCGTCGGTCGATGTTCTGGTCGGGCGGGTTTCCGGCTCGCTGACCGTTGTGCCCGAGCCCTCGGCCTTGGTCCTGGCCGGCATCGGCGCCCTCGGTGTCGTCGGGCTGATCTGCCACCGTCGTCGAGGTCGCCGTCGGCCCCTCGCCTGATCCAAGCCGAGCCGGGGGATCGGCCGGACCAGTGCGGTTCGGCGCCCCGGCTCGGTCAACTCCTCGGCGCGGCCTCACTCCCCCGAACCGGTCCGATCGAGCCGAGCGACGAAGATCCCCGAGCCTCCGGGGCCGGCTTCCCAGGCCGCGACGACCGGCCCTCGGCCGTTGATCGAGGAGGCGATGCTCGGGTCGTTGGCCGAGCGGAACAGGACGATCGGCTCGGCGTCTCCCGGTCGGAGGGCAAGCAGTTGGCCGGGGCGGCGATCGAGCCAGGCGAGGAACGGGCCTTCCGGACCCCACGCAGCCCAGCCTTGCACGCCGGGCCCGAGGAGACGCTCGGGATGGCCGGGCTCGGCGGAATAGAGGCGGCCATCGCGCATCCAGACCGTCGTCGCCTGCCCGTCGGGACCGGCCGCAATGGCGCCGCCGTCCATCGGGCAGACCTCGAGCGGCCAGGTGCCTTCACCGAGCTTGCGGGCCAGTTCGAACGTCTTGCCGCCGTCGAGCGATCGGCAAAGATACATGTCTCGGGCGCCGGAAATGGCGTCGCGCCACATGACGTACAAGGTGCCATCGGGGCCGAAAGCCACCGAGGGATGGCAGCAGGGGCAGATGGGCCCCTCGGGAGACTGGTGGATGAGGACCTCTGGCCCCCAGGTCGCGCCGCCGTCGGTTGAGATCACGCCCCGGATGTGAGCGCGATTGTCGCGGAGATCGGTCCAGACGCAGGCGATCTGACCCTCGGGCCCGGCGGCCATTGCGTGCAGCCCCTCGCGGGCCGAGCCTTCGACCTGGTTGAGCCGGATCGGCTCCGACCAGGTCGTGCCCCCATCGGTCGATCGCCACGACCAGAGATCGCCGGCGCTCAGGCCGCCGTACGGGCCTCCCCCTGCCCCGCCAATCGCCGAAATCACCACCGCCCCCTGCCCGACCGCGATGCGGGGGCCTCGCCGCATCCCCAGCGCCAGCATGCCGGGAGAGCCGACCGGTACCGGCTCTGAGAACGACCGCCCGCCGTCGTCGGAGGAGGCCACGCGGACCTCATTCCCCGCGCCAAAGGCGAGATAGACTCGGCCGTCGGCCCCGATCGTTACCTGAGGCTGTCGGGCCTCACGATCCTTGACGGCCCAGACCGCCTGAGGTCGATCCGGTCCAGCGCCGATTGCAAACAGGGCCAGCAAGGCCGCCGCGAGGGCGGATTGTCGGCGGGGGGAACCAAAGGACGAGGCAAGGGACGACATCATGGGAAACGGTCCTGATCGCGCGGAATCGGTCACTCGTTGATCGTCCGAACATACTCGTGCTGGACGGCGCCATCAACGTCGTGGAAGCGGAAGGCGATCGTCGGCTTGCCGTCGGGACGATCGACGGAGACGGAGAGAAACCCGCCGAGCATGCGGTGAAAGCGGTGATAGTCGGGCTCAAAGCCGGGAGAGCCGCCGGCGTGCTCATCGCTGGCCGGGCCGCAGGAGAACTCGTGGACACCGGTCTCCGGGTCGATCGAGTGATATTGCCAGTGTCGGTCGCCGCAGGCGATGAAGGCGGTGTCGGGCAGGTTTTTGGCGAGCCACTGACGGATTTCGCGCCCTTCGGTGGCGAAGGCCTCGTTGGCGTGATTGTCTCGCTTGCGGGCGCGGTCGGGGCCGACGATGGGGATCGGGCTGACGAGGACTTTCCAGGTGGCATCGCTTTCGAGCATCGACCTCTTGAGCCAGGCCTTTTGCTCGGCGCCCCAGATCGATTTGTCGGGGCCGTCGGGCTCGGGGTTGGGGGTTCGGAAGTCACGCCCCTCGACGAGCCAGACCTGCAGATCCTTACCCCAGCGATAGGTCCGGTAGGTCGGGCCGTCGCCCATCGGCACCTGTTCGCGGAACAGGCGAAGGCCGTCGGCGAAGGTCATCGGGAGCATGAACTCGGGGGTCATGCCGGGCCAGCAGTCGTCGCTCAGGGTGTCGTGATCGTCCTTCTCCCAGTAGGCGGGCACATGCCGGTGGAAGTCGATATGACGCGGGCAGCCGTACATCCGCTGCCAGTGGTAGCGAGCCAGCGGAATGGTCTTTGCCCGGGGCCGTTCGTTGTCGTAGTACACCGTGTCGCCGGTCGGGACGAGGAAATGGGGTTCGAGCCTGCCCATCGACTCGTAGATGGTGAAGCCATCGGGATGATCCAGATCTTTGTACATCATTCCGGTGACAACGGTGAAGGTGACGGGGCTTGGTTGGTCGGCCAGGGGGGCCGTGCGGAACCGCCCGATCAGGGGGGCGTGCTTCGGTTCGCCTCCGGGGCCGGTCGTCTCGGCGGCGTAGTGGTAGACGGTGTCCGCCTCAAGGCCGTCGAGCGGAAACTGATGGGTGAAGTCGGTCGAGGCGTCCACCTCGACCCAATCGGTCGATCGGGCGTTGCTCAGGTCGGGATCGGTGCCGAAGCGCAGACGCACCCGTCCCGGAGCGCCGGGGCTGGCGTGGCGGAGGGTGGGCACCTCGTCGTCGGTCGGGGTCGGATCGTCGTCGGTCGGTCGGCCGACGAGTTCGGCACCTTCGGGGTTGCGGGCCGAGCGTTCGGTCAGGCGCATCCAGACAATCGCCGAGTGCGGCGTCACTTCCCCCACCTTCACGCCGGTCGCCTGGCGCGTTTCGGCCCCGGGGTTGAGGCTCGCGGCAAGGATCAACGGGGCGGCAAGCCAGGGGGTGAACGTCATGATGCGGTTCCCTCTCGTTGGGGGTGAGCGACGGGAGCAAGGACGCCTGGCCGGTTCGGTTATCCCCGATTCGCCAGCGGCGACCGGCCCGAGCGGCCCGGCGCATAGGGAGCGGTGCCGGCGGCGTGATTGGTCAGGTCGAAGATGGGGCCAAGCTCGGGCACGAGGTCGCGGAGGATCGCCTCGACGCCGTGCCGCAGGGTCACATCGGCCAGGCCGCACCCCTGGCAGCCGCCTCCCATGCGAAGGTAGGCGACGTTGTCCTTCATCTCAAGCAGCTCGACCCTACCGCCGTGCCCGGCGACGACCGGGTTGACGTGCTCGTCGAGCACCTGGCGGACCCGATCGGCCAGAACGCTCGATGAGGGCATCGCGGCATGAGCGGCCTCGGAAACGGCGGGATCGCCGGTGGCCAGGTGGGCCCGGATCGCTTCGCCCACCTGTTTGCCGAGCCTCGGCCAGGAATCGGCACCGGCCCGAGCATCTCCCATCAGGCGGCGGAGCCGGAACAGTGCCGGGCCGATCACGGGAATGCCGCTCGGACGCTCTCGGGTGATGGTCGCGCTGTCGTGCGCGATCAGGACCGCCGTCACCCCTTCGATCGCCAGCAAGCGCTCGGCCAGCGGCGAGCCTGCCGCCGCCCCGCGATCGCCGAAATAGGCCCATCGGCCGGGATCGAGTGCCCGGTTGACGAGGAACCGGCAGCGGATGGCGTCGATCGGCTCGGCTCGGATCGTCACCGAGTTCTCCGGAGAAGACCCATTCATGGCGTCGGTTCCGTGGCGAAGGAGGAGCGTCAAACCGTCGGGTCCGGGTCCTGGTGCGGGGCTGGCGCAGGGTTGAAGGCCCGAGGTTTCCAGAACTGAACGACGACGAAGGCCGCGGCGATTCCCGCCACGTTGGCGAACAGGTCGTCCAGGTCGGTCGTGCGCTCCAGGAACGGGATCGACTGGCCCAGTTCGGTCGCCATGGCGAGCACGGCCCCCCCGAGGAAGGTCGGCACGAGGCCCGCTCCGGCCCATCGCCAGAGCAGTCCGAAGACAAAAAACATGCCGAAGTGAATGGCCTTGTCGTACGGCAGCGGACCGAAGATCGCGCCAAGCAGGCGAGCCAGGAACGACGGGCCGTCCCCCCCTGACCCCGAGCCGAGCCACGAGGCCGGGGTCAGGCAGATGACCACGATCACCACGGTCCAGACGATCGCAGGCACGGTGCGACGAGTCATCAGGTCCACTCACCTTTGGGTTGGGATCATCGGAGCTCGCATCAGGCGGAGCCGGTGCGAGATCGGACCATGCCAGGTCCGGTCGGTCGGCTCGGCCCCGGCTCCTTTGCCAGCAGGGAACAGCATAGCCGAAGGAGGGGGCTGTCGGCGAGCCTCGGACGAAGCGCGGTGGCCGAGGGAGGGGCCGGGGCGGATCGGGAGGGCTCGGCCTCGAACATCGAGGGCCGAGTCACTACACTGGAACCCCCGTGGCCCGTCGCCGCGGCGGGCCTTCGACCCGACGGATCGATTCGCGCTTGCCCCGAACCCTTCGATGGCCGATGCCTCCGACCGGATTCGGTCGGGCCGCGCCGGCTGCTGTTCCAAGGGTGGAAGTGGGGCCTGGCCCAAGGGATGAACGACCTTACCATGAGCATCTCACACCGGTTGATGGTTTCCATGATCTTCGCCACGTTCGCCGCCGGGGCCGCCACCGGCCAGGCCCAGGACGCCAACCCCCGCGTCGCCCTGGAGACGAGCAAGGGGACGGTCGTCGTGGAGCTTTTCCAAAAGGAAGCGCCCAAGACGGTCGAAAACTTCCTCCAGTACGTCGATGCCGGCCACTACAACAACACGGTCTTCCACCGGGTCATCGGCCCGAACCCGCAGCAGCCGCAGGGCTTCATGATCCAGGGGGGAGGCTTCGCCGCCGGCCAGCCGATCCAGGAAAAGGAAACCCGGGCCCCAATCAAGAACGAGGCCGACAACGGCCTGACGAACGAGCGAGGCACCCTCGCGATGGCCCGCACGCCCGACCCCGACTCGGCCTCGGCCCAGTTCTTCATCAACCTGTCCGATAACGACTTCCTGAACCATCGCGGCAAGACCCCGCAGGGCTGGGGCTACGCCGTCTTCGGCAAGGTGGTCGAGGGGATGGATGTGGTCGACCAGATCGCCCGGGTCGAAACCGGTCGAGCCCCGGCCATGGCCAAGGGCCGCGGCCCTCAGCTTGAGCGGGCCACCTTCGACGACGTTCCTGTCGAGCCGGTCCTGATCCAGGCGGCCCGTCGGGTTCAGTAACCTCTGCGACGACGTTGATGCTTGACGCGACGGGAGCCGAGGCCCGATCGGATCGCTCGGCTCCCGTTGCTCGATGGATCGAAGGCCGAATTGGTCGAATCGCCACGGTCGAGCCTGCCCACCGGCCCGGCTCTGCCCTAGAATGGGGGTCGCGGGCGTGACGATCGCGGGCCTTGCGTATTGTTCCCGCCGATCGCCTGGACCTTGCCTCGTCGTGCCATTGAGACGAGTCGAGCGGCCCGCGGGGTGACCTGGGTTGAGATGAACCATCGCCGATTCCTCGTTCCGCTGCTCGGCTTGGCCTGTCTGCTGACCTTGCTGCTCGTTTGCTTTGGCCCGGCGCTGTTCCGGGGAGAGCAGTTCGCCTATCGAGACGCGGGGCACTTCTACTACCCGCTCTACAAGGTCGTGCAGGAAGAGTGGGATGCCGGCCGGGTGCCCCTTTGGAACCCCTGGGAAAACGGCGGCATGCCCTTGCTCGGGCAGCCGACCTCGGCAGTCCTCTATCCCGGGAAGCTGCTGTATGCCGGCGTCCCGTATGCCTGGGGGGCGCGGCTCTACACCATCGCCCATGTGCTGCTGGCCCTCGGCGCGATGTTCGCGCTGATGAGGCACTGGCAGGTCAGCCGCACGGGATCGCTGCTGGCCTCGCTCGGCTACGGGTTCGGCGTGCCGGTGTTGTTTCAATACTGCAACATCATCTTTCTTGTCGGGGCGGCCTGGATGCCGCTCGGCTTGCTGGCGGTGGATCGCCTGGTCCGGCTCCGTATGCGTCGGGCGATTGTCGAGCTGGCGGCCGTCCTGACAATGCAGACCCTCGGCGGCGATCCACAGGCGACCTACGTCACCGGCCTGATTGCCGCCGGCTATGCCTTGGCGATCGTCGGCGCGGCCCGGCGATCGCCCAACGACGGCGACCGGCCCCGCTCGTCCCGATGGCTCGTCTGGTCGCTGGTGGCGATCGGAGGGCTGATTGCCTGGGTCGGTCTGACGCTCGTGGCGGGGATCTGGCTGCCGGAACTGCGCCCGAGGCCGACGCAGACCCAGCCGATGCCCGTCTTCCCGTGGACGCCGTTCGCCTCGAAGCTCGTCCTGGGCGGCTGGGCGGTCGCAGCGGTCCTGATCGCCGTCGTCTGGAAGCGGAGCCCAAAAGGTCGGGCCAGAATGGGGATGCTCGCCCTGCTGCTCGGCTCGGCGGCCTTGGCCGGTTTGCTCGCGGCCGCGCAGCTCTTGCCATCGAGCGAGTTCAACAGCCTGTCGAGCCGGGTTGCCCGCGAGGGCTCGCACGAGATCTACGCCTTCAGTGTCGAGCCGTACCGCCTGGCCGAGTTGCTCTGGCCGAACGTCTTCGGCATGAGCTTCGGGGTGGAATCGACCTGGATGTACTTGCTGCCGCCCGGGGGATCGCAGAAGGTCTGGGTGCCGTCGCATTACCTCGGCGGGCCGGTGCTGGTGCTGGCGCTGACGGCCTTCGGCTTTCGAGGTCGGACGCCGGGCCGGGGGTTGATGTCGGCCGTTGCGCTGCTCGGGGTGCTGGCCGGATTGGGGATGTATACCAGTCCGCTCTGGTTCGCCCGGTTCGTGCCGGGCCTGGCCGAGCAGATCGGGCCGCACGATCCCGCGATGACCGGACCGGTGCGGTTGGATGGGATGCTCCGCGACGGCGACGGCAGCTTCTACTGGTTCCTGGCCGTTGTGTTGCCAGGGTTCGACGGCTTTCGCTATCCGGCGAAGTTCATGACCTTCGCCGCGTTGGGGATTGCCGGGCTGAGCGGTTTCGGATGGGACCGGCTCGTCGGCGGTCGGACCCGTCGCGTCGTGGTGACGGCCGCGGTGGCCCTGGTGGCGACGATCGTTGCGGGAGCGGCGCTGGCGGTCGGATCGGAGCGGTTTGTGGCCTGGATCGCCTCCGATCAGATGGCCACGCAGGGCGGGACTTTCGGCCCGATCCAGCCCGAAGCGGCCCGGTTCGAGACGGCCCGGGCGCTCGGTCATGCCGCCGTCGTGATGACGCTGATGCTCGTCATCGCCCCCCTCGCCGCTCGTCGTCCAAAGCTGGGCGCGGCCTTGATGCTGCTCACCCTGACCGCCGATCTGATCGTGGCCAACTCCCGGTTCGTCCTCACCGTGCCGCAGGAGATGCTCGACGTCGAGAATACGCCGAGGGTGCTGGACCTGATCGCCGAGGCCGAGGCTGAACAGCCGACCGAAGGCCCCTACCGGATCCACCGGATGCCCGTCTGGAGCCCGCTGAACTGGACCGTTACGAGCGACCCGAACCGCGTTCGGGAACTGGTGCGATGGGAACGCGACACGATCCAGCCGAAGTACGGCCTGCTCTCGGGAGTTGAATACACTCACACCGAAGGGACAGCAGAACTTTATGATATGATGTTCTTCTTTGCTCCCTTTCAGCGTCGGCTTCGGCCCGAGGCGGCCCGGATGCTGAACGACGAGGCGGGCAAGGAGATCGTCGTCTTCCCGCGCCGGGGGTTCGATCTCTGGAATACCCGATACTTCGTCGTGCCGATGGTCTCCGCCGACTGGGTGAGCGAGTTCCGCAGCTATGCCGCCTTCCTGCCCGAAACCACGACGATCGACCCTGACCGAGAGGCATTCGCGGCCTTGCCAATCGAGGAACAGAATCGCATTACGCTCGAGAATGATGTGCAGATTCTGAGGAATGAAGCGGCTTATCCTCGGGCCTGGATCGTGCATGAGTTGAAGGTTCTTACACCGATTACGGGGCTTGACCGCGAGGCTCGGCTCGGGGTCATGAACGAGATCCTGCATCCTGGCCCCGGCGATCCGTTCTGGTCGAATCCGGACCTGAATGTGTTCGACCCTCGACGCCTCGCCTGGGTTGAGCCGGACGACCCGAGCGTGCTTCAGGGGTTTGCGACCGGCGGCCCTCCGGGGATGGGCGAGCGGGTGGAGGTGATCGCTCATGAGCCCCAGCGCGTCGAGCTGAGAGCGACGCTGGAACGCCCCGGCCTGGTCGTGCTGGCCGACACGTTTTACCCCGGCTGGCAATTGACCATCGACGGCGAGCCCGCCCCCATCATCCGCACCAACCGCATGATGCGAGGGGCCGCCGTGCCGAGCGGGACCCATGAGCTTGTGTATACCTACGAGCCCGATTCCTTCCGTCTCGGCCTGCTTGGCTCGACGATCGGGCTGGTCCTGGCTCTGGTGCTGCTCGGCTGGTCGTTCCTCCGGCCGACGCTCAGGTTGGGAACTGCCGATCAGGGGGAGCGTGAGGATGCTGGACCGGAGTTCGGTTGACGGCTCAAGCGGCATGCTCGTTTTCCTCGAACTCGTGATTGATCCTTCAGGGTGGGGTTGAATCGTCATGCTTGGATTTCGAGATATCCGGGTTGCCTCGCTGGTGCTCGCTCTGACGGTGGGTGTGTCGGCCAAAGAAGCGCCGGCCTCGAACCCGCTCGACGATCCCGAGACCTTCCCGATTGCCGTCTGGCTGCAGGCTCCCGGCAATGCGGAGCGGTATCGAAGCATCGGGATCAACACGTATGTCGGGCTCTGGCGAGGACCGACCGAGGAGCAGCTTGACGCCCTCGATGCCGCCAGGATGCGCCTGATCTGCGGGCAGAATGAGCGGTCGCTTCAGTTCAAGGATCGCGCGACGATTATCGGCTGGATGCATGGCGACGAGCCCGACAACGCCCAGCGCTTGCCTGAAGGGGGTGGCTACGGTCCTCCGATCGCTCCGCAAACGATTGTGGATCAGTACCGGGCCATCAAGCAGGCCGACCCCGACCGTCCCGTGCTGCTGAACCTCGGCCAGGGGGTTGCCTGGGACGGTTGGCGGGGTCGAGGGGTCCGCACGAACCACCCCGAGGATTACCCCGACTATGTCGAAGGCTGCGACATCGCCTCGTTCGACATCTATCCGGCCTGCCACGAGCACCCGGACATCGCGGGGAACCTCTGGTACGTGCCTCTGGGGGTCGAGCGGCTCCGCCAGTGGACCGAGGACCGCAAGCCGGTCTGGTGCTGCATCGAGACGACTCGAATCAACAACGCGGACTACACCCCCTCGCCGCGCGACACTCGGGTTGAGGTCTGGATGGCCCTGATCCAGGGCGCCCGGGGGATCATCTACTTCTGCCACCAGTTCGAGCCGAACTTCATTGAGGCCGGGCTCCTCGCCGACGACGCCATGAGCCGGGAGGTCGCCGCCCTGAACCGGCAGATTCAGGACCTTGCCCCCGTGCTCCACTCCCCCGATCGGCCCGAGCTGGCCCGCGTCTCCTCCTCCAACGACGCCGTGCCGATTGCCGTTTCCGTCAAGCAGCACGACGGGGCGACCTACCTCTTCGCCGTCTCGATGCGAGATGGTGGCACGACCGGCACCTTCACCCTGCCCGACGCCGGCGATGTCCGGGTCGAGGTCCTCGGCGAGGATCGCTCGATTGACGCTCCCGAGGGGACCTGGAACGACCGCTTCGAGGGGTATCAGGTCCACCTGTACCGGCTCACCCAGGCGATCGAAGCGCAGGAGGACGATGCCTCGTAAGGCGTGCGGGAGGCGCTGGCCGTGTCTCCCGGTGCGCCGGTCGGTGCGCTGGGAGGGTGGGGTGTAACCTGAGATGAAGTCATGACTTCCGATGATCGGGGCAGTTCGTTTCGTCGGAACGATCTGCCCCGATTGGGTTCGTTTCGTCGGGAGATGATGGGGGCCGGCAGAGGTGGGGAGTCGAACGAGCCGGGCGGTCAGGGGCGATCCGGTGCGCCTCCTGGTGCGCCTTGCGGTGCGCTCTTGGTGCGCCCTCCGTTGGGAGAGGGATTCGACGTTGAGCGATTCACTGCAAGGACTTGGAGCGAAAGCCTCCCCTTCGTTTCGTCAGCGAGACGCGATCGAGAGGGCCGTCATCCCCGTGATGCAGGTTTCGGAGGCCGAGAGCGATTGGGTTCGTTTCGCGCGGAAGTGTTGGTGTCATGGGAAGCAAGGCGAGGCGTGGGGCCGGATCGTGTTGTGTCGTGTCGTGTGACCGGTTTCATTCGGATCGGGTTGTCAAAGAGCGCTGCGGGCCCGCGTTCCGGCCTCCTCCTCCTCCGAAGCACGGACGGGAAGCGATCGGGAGCGGCGACGGGCCTTCATCCTTTACCATCGAGAAAATCCCCCGCGCCAGTCACAAACGCTCCCGGAAATTGCGTGATGGTTGCTGCGCGACGCTGGGCAATCAACCCGGCAGGGGGCTGGCACGCCCGCTCAGAGGGGAGTGAGCCGGGTCGAGGGAGTCCTCCTCCTCTTCCTCCTCCTCCTCCAGGGCGAACCGGTCCATCGAGTCTTCCTCGGCGCGGTAGGCGACGGTGACGACCGCCCACTTGTATTCGGGGGGCGGGGGGTCGAGCCAACCGCGGTCGCGGAAGATGTTGACGATGGTTTCGAAGAGCGAGTAGCGGCCATCAACCCGGAACTCGCAGGCCTGGTAGCGTGGGTTCTCGGGATGGGTGGGCGGCCGCTTCCGCCAGGATTTCAAGAGATCGTCGTGCTCTCCCCAGCGAACACGGTGTGTGGTGATCGGACCCTTCACGCCGTTGCTCATGATGATCACCCTTCGGCGGTCCCACCGCCGGAGCGGGCCCTCGTCGTCCCTGGACTCCTCACAACACCCTGCTCGGGAGAGAACGGGCCGTCCGATCCGTGTTTCGCGAACGCGATGCGGTCACCTGGCCTCATTCAAGACTGCCGCCGGACCGGATCGCACCACGCGTTCCCCCCCGGTCGCCCGATCCTACGGAATCCGCCGTCGCTTTGGGACACCCGAATGATAAAAAATTTGAGAATGTCGATTCGTGAATGAAGGAATGGATTGGATGGAACGGGCAATCGCCCTGGAATGCGTGAATGAACGCAGACCATTCCGCGATGGTGGATCACTGGATGCCCGGAAAACCCGATGTCAGGTGACCTGGGCGACCTCGCCGGAACATTGGAATTTCATGAGGTTTCGGGCGTTTTGTGACGTTCATCCCCTGCCCTTGGGTGGGACGAACCAGACCGTCACGCGCGGTCTGGTCGCGTCGGCGAAGGAGTGGGGAGCGTTGTCCGGGTCACGCAGATCGAACTCGGGGGACGCCTCCTGCTCTCCGGCGGAGGCGTGGAACGACTCGGGAGATCAGGCCAGATCCTCCCAGAATCAGGAGACTGGTCAGGGCCAGAATCAGGCTCGACGGCTCGGGAACCGCCACCAGATCGGGTTCGGGCCAGGGGTCCGAGTCGATGGACTCCTCGGAGTCGGTTGGGTCGACCGGGTCGATCGGCACGGCCGGGTCAAGCGGCGTGAGGGGGTCGATGGGGGGGATGATCGTGTCGAGCGGCGGAGTCGGCCCAGGGGGGGGAATCAGATCGGGGGGGGTGATGGGAGGGACCGGGTCGATGGGGGTGATCGGGATGGGATCAAGCGACGGGCCAGGGAGCGAGGGGGGCAGCGTGTCGACAGGGTCGCCTCGCCCGGTGAAACCGCTGCCGTCGAGCAAGTACGCGAGGATGGGATGATACGTGTCGAACCGGCGCGGGTTCAGATCCCGACGGGCCTGGAGCCCGTCCCGACCGAGGGACAGCGCGTATCCGAGCCGGTGATGATTATGGTCGAAACGTGTGGGATTGAGGTTGCGTCGATCCGTCAGGTCATTGAACGTATAGGTAGAACCGTGATAACGGATGGCGTTCATGCCATCTTTGGTCGTGCGGAAGGATGTGATCAATCCCGCCTGAGCTGGGGAAATCGCAATCCCCGGAACCAGCACAACGGCCAGGAGAAGGGAGCGCATGGCAACCTCCCGGCGATTGCGGCCGACGTGTCGACGGGATCAAGTCACCGTCCACCCTCGCGCCGACCGCTCCGCCTGCGTCGGTATCGCACTCGACCCCGGGGGGGAGTGACCCCGTGATTGGTCGAGGGAGCGGACACTCGATCATCGGCCCGCATCGTCTTGTGATGCCCGTCGATTCTGCTCACATCGGCGGCCCCGCTCCCCGAACCTTCGAGGAGCGGTGGTGCCACCAGGATTACGTGCGGCCCACTCCCTCCGTGAGTGGATGTTTCCCGGAATCGCCTTTCCCCGCGGTTTCGTTGCCCGAACACCACACCCCGCTCAGGCCGCGCCGACGGGGGCGACCTTCTCGGGGGCGACGGGTTCGAGGTGCAAGGCGTCGAGGACCTGATTGAGGCCGTCGACGGTGACGAGCGACGGCGAGGGCATCTCGATGCCGATGGGCCGACCATCCTCAGCCCGATCGACGAGGTATCCGGGGCCGTGAGGCTCGACGCGAGCGCTGGTGTCTCCCGGTCGCCGGGGAAGATACAGGTAGGCTGCCAGGGGCTTGCCACGCCGGGAGGTCACTTCGAGGGATCGCTGGGACATGGGTGGGGAATGACCATGAGTGAGGTGGTCTCAATCGAGAGGAGACGCCGTCACGACGATGAGGGTGTCTGCCGACGGTGACGGATCGATGATTCCTCGATCAGTCCTCAAACGATCGCTCCAGTTCGGCCCGACTCATCGTCGGTTGCGCTCGCCGCTCGGAGATGAGTTTCCAGAAGGCTGCGCTGCTGCTTTGTTCCAACTGTTCCGCGTCGAACCCTTCAAGGCCGACGACCAGGGCGATGGGGATCCCGTCTTTCGTGAGGATGACCCGCTCGTGCTGGGCGTCTCGGACGCAGGAGTCGAGAGAGGTCTGCTCGATGCGGATGGTCTTCATACGATGTCCTCCGTCGTGGCGTGGGGCGGTTTGTGTCGGATGGCTCGGACGATGACTCGGGCCTGTGCCTCGTCGACGTCGTAGAACACCCGGTATTCGCCGATCCTCAATTCCCGGATGGGTTCCATGTGTTCCCAGGGTGGGACCAGGCCGACGAGGATCTTCTTGTTCCGGGTTTCCTGCGTGGGCTGATGCGTTAATTGCTCGTCGATGCGGTCCAGGATTTGTTTCCGATCGAACGGTTTCAGGGCCTTCAGGTCGCTGGTGACTCCTTCGGCGAATTCGATGGTGAACATGGTCGAGGGGCTCACGGTGACGTGAAAAAGTAGAATGTCCCCAATATTGCAGATTAAGGATTCCGACAAAGCCTCCGCCTCATCAAAGGCTGATTTCTCGGCTTGGGTGGTCGGGGCAAAGCGCAGCGTGCCCCGGGATCAGGGGCGTCCGACACCGGGGCACGCTGCGCTTTGCCCCGGCCACACGGCGTTTGTCGTTGCTCGTCGTCACTCAATGAAGGTCGAGATTTGGGACTGAACTTGCCCCGGCCAACCGTCGTCCACCTAAAGGTTGCTCAGGGGAATAGGTGCTATCAATTTGACAATCCGAATCGTCCTTGAATTTGAGCACGTCTTGTACGACTAGCATGCAAAGAAGCCCAAGAACGATCCATGCAAGCATGGGGACGAGCCATCCGATAAAATCTTTAGGCGAAAGGACGTCAAAGTTGCCCGTGCTCCGATTCTCGTTCGAACAGACATGACCTGAAAGTTGCTCAGAATTGTCCGCGCTCGGCTTGATCCCTTCAGCAAGAAGTCCCGACACTCTTACAGGATGATTGGGAGTGCGATGAAGCAGCCTTAAAATCTGGTCCAACTTATAGTCCGCTCTAGCAATAGTAACGAGCACGAAGTACGTGAAGATAAATCCAGAAATCAGAATAGATAAGGCCTTCCATTTTGTATCTGCTGCAAATGCGCCAATAATCACAAAAGAATAGATTACGAAATAAAAGTAAAATCGTTGGCTTACAAGGTTTTCCATGAATTCTCTCTCTTGGCTCAGTGACCAATCGCTGTCTTTGATTGAACTCAATTGGTTCGCAATTTCTTTGTAATCGTTGTCAGTCAAGGGATTAATCCTCCATCCATACCAGCTGATCCATGAACGTAACTTTTGCAAAAACTCAGGTGTTCTTTGCGACAATTCAAAAGTCCTCTATTGTGAACCTGGAACGATGGGTGGCATAGGCGACTTCACCAGTAAAAGCAATGGCAGAAGTTGCCAGGCTGGGTGTGGTCCTGAGATGGAGCAAGCGGTCCTCGCACAAGTAGTCGATCGGGCCAGGTGTGGTGACATCAGCCGGTGAATCGAAGGGGATGGTTGGGGATGAGCGGACGGGACAATGACGAAGGTGTGCAAGCGTCACCCAAGGTGGATTGAAGTTTTAATATTGATCTATGACTTCCATTTTTTTTACAGTCCCATTTCTGTTCATGATGACGATCATCTCTGTGTATCCTTCCTTGCTCTTATGTCTCGTATAATAAACTTGGTCGCCATTTAAGTCTCTTTCGCCAACAGCAATGTATTCTATAATTTCTTTGGAATTAATGTTTTGATCTTTTGTTTCTTGATTATCATTCACTGTCCTCTCTGTCGTGTAAAAATCGCCAGAGAAATTCATCGGTTTCGTTAAATGGTTATCAGTAATATGAATAACTGCGAAAACAACGGCAGGCGTGCAAATTAGAAACATTATCATGTAGGCGATATCTGCGTAATTTGTGCTTGTTTGTTTGTCAGTTTTTCGAGATTGGTGATTTTTTTCTTTGCAAAACGAAGACGGTTGATCCGAACCGGGAGGATGCCAGCAAGTTGAATTCCCGTATCTATTTGAGGGACGACCACAAATCGGGCATATGAGATTTGGCATGGTTTGTCCTCCAGTGGATTGTCAGCAAATCTTTGAGATAACTAGGATTGTGGCGGCTTCGGCAAGTAGCGTTAGTGCAAGGTTATGACAGTCGCTTCCAGGCTGGGCGAGACCCTGAAGTAGAGCAAGTGGTCCCCCCGCAGGTAGTCGATCGGGCTAGGCGTGGTGACGTCAGGGAGGGGCTGGGTCGTGTCGACCTCAGTGCAATCCGGAATGCTAAGGCGGAACGGCTGGGGTCAAGAGGATGACCCCAGCCTCCCGGCAGAGAGTGCCCGTGGAACCCGAGGGGCTCAGGAGCGCTTGGCGGGGTCCTGGCCGTTGACCCAGTCGCCTTCGAGCTTCTGGTAGTCGGGGGGGTAGAGGAGGGAGCCTTCGTCCCCGGCTTCCCAGCCGGCGACGTGGTTGGGCTTGCCGCGCTGGTGGGAGACCTTTTCCCACTTCTTGGCCCAGGATTCGTCGGCCTCGGAGACCTGGCCGGACTCCTTGTCGAAGAAGTAGGCCTTGCCGTTGCGGTAGCTGTCGACGCCGAGGTTGACGGTGGCGATGGCAGCGTAGCCGAGGTCGGCGGGGCAGAGGGTGTCCTGGTTGCGCGAGCGGACGCACTCGAAGAAGTGGCGCCAGAGGGCGCGGGTGTCGGCGTCGCCGCGGGCGTCGAAGCCGGCGTCAACAACCTCGACACCGCCTTCGCCGGCGGCCTCGCGGGTCGGCGGGGCCGGGGCGCCGCGGAGGACCTGCGGGGTGATCTCGAAGCCGTTGTAGGTGAACTTGATGGTGCCGGTGTGGCCGCGGATCACCTCGTCGATCGGGGTGTCGTTGACCATGGTGGCGGTGATGATGACCTGGGCGCCTTCATCGTAGTCGGCCACGACGGTGGCGACATCGGGCACGTCTCGGCCGTCATATTCGAGGTACAGGCCGCCGCCGCCGACGACCCGGCGGGGGAACTTCAGGCCCAGCGCAATCAGCATGTGAGTGAGCTGGTGGACGAACAGGTCGGTGTACATGCCGCCGCCGAAGTCCCAGTAGCAGCGCCACTGGGCGTAGCGGGCGCGGTTGAACGGCTGGTCCTTGGCGAGGCCGAACTCGGTGCCGAGGAACATCTTCCAGTCGACCGTGTTCGGGTTCATGTCCTCGGTCAGGGGGTAGTACCGCCACTGGCCCATGGCGCTGTTGCGGTAGTACTGGGTCTGGGCCTGGACGATCTTGCCGATCTGGCCGCCGGTGATGCGGTCGTGGGCCATCTTCCACTGCGGGTGGGCGGTGGACTGGACGCCGACGGTGAAGACCTGGCCGGTCTTCTTCACGGTCTCGGCCACACGACGGGCTTCGTCGATCGTGTGGGTCATCGGCTTTTCGCAGTAGACGTCCTTGCCGGCCTCCATGAAGTCGATGCACTGCTTGGCGTGCCAGTGGTCGGGAGTGGCGACGAGGACGACGTCGATGTCGTCGCGGTCGAGCAGCGTGCGGTAGTTCTTGGTGACGTTCTTCTTGTCGTCGACGTTCAGGCCGCACTTCTCGGCCGAGGGGTAGAGGCCGCGGCCGACGTCCTTGTTGCCGTCCCAGACGTCGCAGACGGCGGCGATCTTGACGTTCGCCTCGTCGCCGAGCTCCTGGAGGTGGCGGATGTGGCCCTGGGCCCGACCGCCGGGGCCGATGATGGCGACGTTCAGGCGCTCGTTGGCCCCCTTGACTTCACCGATCGCCGGGTGCGGGAAGGCTCCCACGGCCGTGGCGGCGCCGGCGGCCAGGCCGGAGGTCTGAAGGAAGCCGCGGCGGTTTACCGTCGTTTTCTTGTCGGTCATCGAGAAATCACTCCGGACGTGGCGGATTGGTTCAGGTGGATCGGTCGCTCGCCAGGCACGATCGGCCGCGGCGCGGCCCAGGGAGCCCGTCGAACGAACGAGACTGCCAACGGATCATGTTAACCGATCGGGAGAGGGAGGGGCGAGGGGGAGGGGGCAAGAGACGGGAGGGAATTTCAGCCACGGATGAAACACGGATTGAACACGGATGAGGGGAAAGGGGAAGGGGTTGGCAACCGGGTTGGGATCGGCTGGTTGGGGGGTGGTTCTCAACAAAAGACGGTGTCGAGGACCGAAAGGCGGGGGAATTGCTCCCGGAAGAACGGGGCGAAGAACAGGCCGGGGGGCAATTCGAGGGTCGGGAGCGTCAGCAGGGCCGTGCCTGTTTTTTCATGCGTGTAGTGCTGATGGCACCAGGAGACGAACGGGTGGGGAGTCGTCGGGGGCGAGATGGCGTCGCATTGAAGTTGCTCGTCTTCCGGGGGCGGGCACGGGGCGATTGCCAGGACGTCGTCGGGGGTCCACCAGACGCGCACCGGCAATTTGTTCGCCTGCTCGATGATCAGGGTGCCGGAGCCGTCGTTCAGGGCCGGGGTCAGGTCGTCCCAGGAGAGGAAACGGCCTTGCGCGTTCATCTTGCGGCGAAAGCGCCGCTCGATCATCGCATTGAGGACCATCAATGCATAAGCGAAGGGAATGGAAAGGAGGACCGCCAGGGGCAAGAGGAGAAGGACGATCGGCGCCAGCGGCCAGAGATACCAGGGCCACGACGGAGGATCGTTGTGTGCCATGGGCGAGGCCCCGAGGTCAGGCGATCGAGGGGGCCTCGATCTCATCAAGCGTGACGACCCGTCGCTCGTCGACCGCCTGCCGAACCAGAAGGCCGGTCAGGGTGGCGAGGCGGGCATCGTGCAAGGTGACGGGGGGGGCGATCGGCTCGGGGGAGCGGATGGCGACGAGGAAGGCGGAGAGGGCGAAGCGGGTGTCGGGGAGGTTGCCGGGGTGGATCGAGCGGCGGGGGAGGGAGCGATCGCGGAAAGTGGCGGTGCCGGTGCCGAAGTCGAAGCCGCCGGCGGTGCCGACGATGCGTTGGGAGATGCCGGTGAAGGCGTCGTCGGCCGGATCGACCCAGCTATGCACGAACGAGGCGTGGAAGCCGTTCGGCCATTCGAGGGTGACGGAATAGTGGTCGGTCACGTCGCGGTCGGGCTGAAGCTCGGCGAAGACGTCGCGGCGGCCGAAGCCGCAGGCGCGGGCCGGGGGGCCGTCGGCGACCCAGTGGAGCCAGTCCCAGATGTGCACCCCCTGCTCGATCATCCAGTCGCCAGAGCGCTCACGGTGCGAGAGCCAGTTGTCGTGGCCGTCGACCGGGCCGTTGCTGCTGGTCCAGGAGCTTCGGGCTTCAAGAGGGGTGCCGAGGTCGCCGGATCGGATCAGGTCCACCCCCTCGCGGAATCGTGGGTTCGAGCGGCGCTGGAAGCCGACGTGGACGATTTGATCGGGCCGGGAGGCCGAGGCGGCGATGAGGGCGTCGCACTCGGGCAGATCGAGGCCGAGGGGTTTCTCCGCATACAGGTGCTTGCCGGCGTCGAGAGCGGCGCGGTTCAAGGTCGCGTGCCGGTCGTTGGGCACGGCGATGAGGACGGCGTCGAGGTCGTCTCGGGCGAGGAGTTCGAGCGGATCGGCGTAGGCGTCGGGACGACGGTTGCGGGCTTTTTCGGCAATTCCCTGGGCGCGGCGGCGGTGGCGTTCCTCGACGTCGGCCAGGGCGATGATTTCGGCCTCGGGGAGGTCGAGGGCCGACCGCAGGAGGTTCGTGCCGCGGTTGCCGAGGCCGATCAGGCCGAGGCGGACGGGGGGCAGGTTCATCGCTCCCTCGACGTCCTTGCCTTGCGAGATCGCCCAGCCGGCGGCGGCCGAGCAACCGAGGAAGTGACGGCGATTCAGTCGGATCGGGGGCATCTTGAGATCCTCCTCTTCGACTTCGTGGTGAGCGATGCCGGGCGACCGTTCCGCACGGTCCCCGAGGGCAGGCCGAAGCACGCCCTTTGGAAGCGATGTCATACAGTTTACCATCCGTTCACCTGCTCGGGCAACGGCCGGGATGAATCGGGCAGGAAGGATTGCGAAGTCACTCCGGTCGGGTGTCTTCGAGGACTCGACGGCACCCGACGAAAACGGGCAACGGATCAGAAGGTTGCTCGACCGGAATGTCTTCGGGGCGTTACGATCGGAAAGTCGTCCCCTCGGCCGGTTCTGAGCAGTCGCTTGCCCGGTCGGTTCCATCGGATTGCCAGCCGCAAACCGTTGAGGAGGCCCCGATGCCCCCCACCTTGGAACTTCGCATCAATGGCCAGCTGCGCAGCGTCGCGGCCGAGCCGGATCGCCCGTTGCTCGGCGTGCTGCGGGACGAGCTGGGCCTGACCGGCAGCAAGTACGGCTGCGGCGAAGGGCAATGCGGCGCGTGCTCGGTCATCATCGACGGCATGGCCGCGCGGTCGTGTGTGGTTCGGCTCCGCGCGGTGGCCGATCGGGAGATCACGACCATCGAAGGGCTGGAAGGCGATGATGGCACGCTGCACCCGGTCCAGCAGGCGTTTCTCGATTGCGATGCCCTGCAATGCGGCTACTGCACGTCGGGGATGATCATGGCCGCAACGGTCATGTTGCAGAACGACCCGAACCCGACCCCGGAGACGATTGCCAGGGGGCTCGACCGCAACCTCTGCCGGTGCGGGACGTATCCGCAGATTCTCGCCGCGGTTCGCCAGGCCGCCGATCGGATGAAGGGAGATGACCAATGAACAGGAACACCGATCATCCGACGTTTGGCGAGTTGGAATTCGAACTGGAGCCGGAACGTTACGAGCTGCTGTCGGGGCTGGCGTCGATTGAGCTGGATCGGCGCGATTTTCTCCGGTCGCTCGGCGGCGGTCTGGTGGTGCTCTGCTTGCTGGGCCGGGCCGAGGCGCAAGAGGCTCGCCGAGGTCGAGGGCAGAGCGGCGGCGGATCGGGAGCCGAGCCGAGAGAGATCGGCGCCTGGCTCAAGATTGGCGAGGACGGCGGCATCACCGCCTTCACGGGCAAGGTCGAGGTGGGCCAGAACGCCCGGACGTCGCTGGCACAGGCCGTCGCTGATGAGCTTCGCGTGCCGGTTGGGGCCGTGGCGATGGTCATGGGAGACACCGACCGCGTGCCGTATGATCGCGGGACCTTCGGCAGCCGGACGACGCCGACAATGGCCCCGCAACTACGCCGGGCCGCGTCGGCGGCGCGGTCGATTCTCGTCGGTCTGGCGGCCGAACAGTGGGGGGTGGATCGCTCGGAGATCGAACTGGCCGAGGGAGCGCTGACGCATCCGCCGTCGGGCCGGTCGATCGGTTTTGGTGAGTTGACGCACGGGAGGCGGCTCGTCGAGGCGATCGAGGAGGACGACACGCCGAGGCCCCGCGATCGCTGGGAGGTCGCCGGGCAAGACGCCCCGAAAGCCAACGGCCGCGACTTCGTTACGGGACGGCATCGGTATGCGTCGGACATTGAGCGGCCGGGGATGCTCCGCGGCAAGGTCCTCCGACCGCCGGCCTTCGGCGCCTCGTTGAAGCCGGGCGTCGACGCTTCGAATGCCGAAGCGATCGACGGCGTAACGGTCGTCCGTGATGGGGATTTCATTGGCGTCGTCGCTCCCGACGAACCGATGGCCGAGCGAGCCCTGGAGGCCATCAGGGCCGAGTGGACGATGCCGCAAGGGGATCTGCTGACCCATCAGACGCTTTATGATCATTTCAAGCGTACGGCCGAAGACAGGCGCGGGAGGGACGATTCCGGCCCGCTCGCCCAGGCGCTCAGCAAGGCCGACGTGGTGATCGAAGCAAGCTACACGATCGCTCCCATCGCCCACGCCCCGCTGGAGCCCCGAGCCGCGGTGGCCGAGTGGGACGGCGACCGCCTGACCGTCTGGACCGGCACGCAGCGGCCGTTCGGGGTGCGTGAGGAACTGATGGCCGCCTTCGGCCTGGCCGAAGATCAGGTCCGCGTGATCGTGCCCGACACCGGCAGCGGCTACGGCGGCAAGCACACCGGAGACGCGGCGGTCGAGGCCGCTCGCCTGGCCCGAGCGGTTGGCAGGCCGGTCAAGCTTGTCTGGACCCGATCCGAGGAATTCACCTGGGCCTACTTCCGCCCGGCCGGATTGATCGAGGCGCGAGCCGGGGCCACAAAGGACGGAACCCTCTCCGCCTGGGAATTCACGAATTACAACTCGGGAGGCTCGGGGATCGAGCCGCCTTATGCGATCGCCGAGCGTGACATCGCCTTCATTCGGGCCGATTCACCGCTGCGGCAGGGGTCGTATCGGGCGCTCGCGGCGACGGCGAACCACTTCGCCCGCGAGTCGATCATCGACGAGCTGGCCCACGCCCTCGGCATGGACCCGCTGGACTTCCGCCGGAAGAACCTGAATCAGGATCGGGTCCGGGCCGTGCTCGACGCCGCCGCCGAGCGGTTCGGCTGGGAAGGATCTCGTCCCGAGCCTGGCCACGGCATCGGCCTGGCCTGCGGAATGGAGAAAGGGGGGCATGTCGCCTCGTGCGCCGAGGTGGCTGTCGACGATTCGGGCCGGGTCGAGATCGTCCGAACCCTGACCGCGTTTGAGTGCGGCGCGATTGTCAACCCGCTGCACCTGACCAACCAGGTCAGCGGGTCGGTGGTCCAGGGCATTGGCGGTGCCCTGTTCGAGGCGATTACGTTCGAGGACGGTCGAATTCTCAACGACCGCTTCTCCCGCTACCGAGTCCCCCGCCTCAGCGACGTCTTCGATCGCGTCGAGGTTGTCCTCGTCGATCGGCCCGACCTTCCCTCCGCCGGTGGTGGCGAGACGCCGATCGTGGCCATCGCCCCGGCCCTCGGCAACGCGATCTTCGCCGCCACCGGCCGGCGGATTCGAGCACTTCCGCTCGCCCCCGGAGGGCGATTGCCGGAGGCGTCGGCGGGCTGAGTCGCTCGGGATCGCTGCGGGTGCCTGGCCTGGGGCGGCGAGGGCATGGCACTCCCCTCGCCCCGCAATGCTCCCGCGCTGAACCGCGATTGTCGTGTTCCGGCCGGGCCACCCCGCGCGGTTGGATTGCAGGCCGGTGACGGCATCATGCTCGCGTCCGGTGAACTTGAAGCGATCGCCGTGGGCCGGGTTGGACTCGCTGAGCACCCGGCCGAAGCCGTCGTAGGCGACGTGGTTGATCACGGAGCCGGAGGTGCTGGCCAGGTCGCGGACGCTGCCGAGGCGGTCGGTCAGGTACCAGGCCGAGGTGCCGGCCGCCGAGGTGCGTGCCAGGAGCATGTCCACGGCCGGGCCGTGCAGGTAGCGGGTTTGCAGCGTGCCGGAGCCGTCGAAGTCGGCATAGGCGTGCGGGCCGTCGTAGACCGTCCAGGTGGTCGCCGCCGCGGCGGGCCCTGCTCAGGCCGAGGCCGCAGGTGGGGATGAGGCGGGCTTTGGCCTACGACAAATGACGATATTCAGAATGTCCCCGTTTTCGGCCCCCTGGGCTTGGACCTCCTTCGGGCCGGTTTGTCGTGGGGACGACAACCTCAACCGAAGAAGTTTCAAGCCCTTATGTCAATGAATTATCGGACACCCTCAACGTGCCGTTGTCCGGGCCACCCCGCGGTGGCTGGGATCATCCTGACCCCGGCGGGCGTGCGGAAGGCTCTCGACTCACGGACTGGGGTCAGGATGACCCTAGCCACCCCGCCGCATATTGTCGTTTTACGCCGTCTTCCCACTTTCCCGAATCGTACTTCATCGGAATTTGTGGATAACAGACCGACATCCCTTCCACGAACTGCTTGAAGGTAAGGCCTAACTTTGTGACGGTTCGGTATTCGTCAATCTCGACAAGCTGCCAGTCGTCGCCGGTATCGAAGCCGTAAGCCGTACCCATGCTTTCCCAACCAAAAATCAGTATGTCTCCTTTGGCTCCTTGATCGTAGATTTGCCGATCTTGGAAGTAGTCATGTTCCGCACTTACCAATCGATCTTCAAAAACAAAATGCTCTCCCTTGTCAATCAACGGTCCTGTGCCGCGCTCACGAAGGAATCGAAGGTACTCGTCGGGGCAGGAAGGGTGAGCATCGCTCACGGCTTGAACTTCAGAATCGCTACGGGGTGTGAGTGATGCAAACAGTTGGCCATGTTCCGGCCGCAAAGATTCAAGATGTTCGTACATCGTCCGTTCTCCTAATTTCGTGGCAACGGCGTTGGAAAGACCGTTTGAGTTGGGCTACCTGAACCGTGAGGTGCCGGCCGCGGAGGTGCGGGCCAGGAGCATGTCCACGGCCGGCCCGTGCAGGTCGCGGGTTTGCAGCGTGCCGGAGCCGTCGAAGTCGGCATAGGCGTGCGGGCCGTCGTAGACCGTCCAGGTGGTCGCGGGCGCCCCGGGGCCGGCCCCGTCGGCGTCGGCCTGGACGCGGATGCGGCGGTCCAGGGCGTCGTAGGAGTAGCTGACGCGGGCGGTCTCGGCGCCTGGCAGGAGGTTGCGGTGGCTAGGATCATCCTGACCCCGGCGGTCGGGCAGAAGGCTCTCGAATCATGAACTGGGGTCAGGACGAATCATCAATTACTTGTAATTATCTCATTCAAGCATATAAATTAAAATTAGACGCTAAGGAATTTACCATTTCCAAACATGAACACGTTCTTCATCTACGAAGCCTGAACGCTTCAATATGGCTGCGAGACGGTAATCAATGGTAATATTGTTGTCATCACCACCGCCTTCGGTCTGATCGCCGCCCCTGAAGAAACCATCAGCCTTTCTCTTTGCAAAGAGACTTTCGCCTTCTTGCGACAGTGCTGGCAAGTCTGACGCCGCCGCATTGGTAATGGCTTTGTATAGCTCATATGTTCGCACTGCCAAATCACTGCCTGCCTGACGAAGTTGTTTCATCCCCTTCTCCCATAACTCACAATCCCAAGAACTGAATAGCCAATTTCCTAGAACGAGGTCCAACAGGCGATCACATTCAAAATTGGCACTTAATACGTCAATGGAACGCGGCTTGCCAACCAAATATGCAACAAATGCCACTCGTTCAGCAGGCACATCACCAGAATCGGCATCATCAGCACCGACTGCCAATACTATCGCCCAGTCCTCAACAAAACCCTCTACGACCTCAGATAGCGAATCTGATGGATCAATTCCCATTCGCCATTCAATGAGACTTTTCATTAAGCGACATTTAAACGCTTGGCGGCAATTCATTGCAGCCAATTGGTAGTTTCCCGACGACTGTGCTGCCGCCATGCCTAGTCTTGTGCGTTTGGTCTGCTCCCCGAAGAAGCTAACCATTTCAGACGGTTTCAATGCCATGATTCAAGTCACCTACGAATTGGAGGAACATTCGGCCAGCCAATTGGCAGCTCCAGCACTCGACCGCTACGGTAGAAGGTTCCGAAGCTCTCCAACTGCCCGATGTACGCTTCGTTAAGCAGTTGGTTGGCCAAGTGGTTGTGGGTTCCGTCACCGTATTGAATGTAACGTTCAAGTCGACTAATGTTATAATCGAGACTTCCTTGACGCAAGCAACCTTTGTCCGTTTTCAGGAGTGACAAAGATTTGCCGTGCTTTGCCTCAACGACTGCATGGCGACTGCCGTTGTGGAAAATTAAATCCAAGCCTTGATTGCCTCTGTATCGCAAGGAAACATCCTGCAATTCGTAACCGAGCCGCTTCATCTCTCGGAACGAATTTACAACCCCTTTAGCTTCACTAAGCGTTCCTGTGGCCCTTGCCTGATTTAACACTGTCTGGCGTTGTTGGGCACTACCGTATTTTGCGAAATTTCTGGTTGGAGCGAGGGAATGCCTTGCTTTTCCCGCCCAGGGAACGATACGACCCGCGACGCTCCGGACCCCGTTCGGAGCGGAGACGAGAAACGTCAAACCCGTTCCACCGGAGAATTTACTGATGTTGTGGCACGTCTCGCTCTCGTGGACGATGAGGTCCCGGCTCCAGTCGGGCGAGGGTATATCATATCCCACGCAGGGTACCCATCGCGAGATAATGTGCCTTCCCGGCACTGAATGGTCGATGAGCATGTTGCCCGTTTCGGCGGCGACATCTGTCACCCCATTGGCGAGGTTGGCCACGCCCTGGAGCGCCCCCAAGGCGCCGGCGGACCCGACATCCCAGGACCACCGGCCCGCCTCGACGAGCGATTGCCCCCAGTAGCGCTTCTGCAACCCGTCGGGATCGACGAAGTTCGTCGGGCCGTTGCCGACGTAGCGATACAGGTTGGCGTCGCCCGCGGCGAAGCCGATGGGGTCCTCCTGCGTCCAGCGGCCGATCGCCGCGTCGTAGTAGCGGGCGCGGTTGTACTGCAGGCCGGTGACGGCGTCCTGCTCGCGGCCGGTGAACTTGAAGCGGTCGCCGTGGGCTGGGCTGGACTCGCTGAGCACCTTCCCGAAGCCGTCGTAGGCGACGTGGTTGATCACCGTGCCCGAGGTGCTGGCCAGGTCGCGGACGCTGCCGAGGCGGTCGGTCAGGTACCAGGCGGAGGTGCCGGCCGCCGAGGTGCGGGCCAGGAGCATGTCCACGGCCGGCCCGTGCAGGTAGCGGGTTTGCAGCGTGCCGGAGCCGTCGAAGTCGGCATAGGCGTGCGGGTCGTCGTAGACCGTCCAGGTGGTCGCGGGCGCCCCGGGGCCGGCCCCGTCGGCGTCGGCCTGGACGCGGATGCGGCGGTCCAGGGCGTCGTAGGAGTAGCTGACGCGGGCGGTCTCGGCGCCCGAGGCGTCGGTGCGGACCACGCCGGTCAGGCGGTTGCGGTGGTCGTAGGCGAAGGTGGTGAACCCGCCGGTGCGGTCAAGGTCTCGCTAGCGGCGCTGGGTGTAGCGGCGGACGGTGGGAGAGGTGAGGTAGATGGAGACGGTGACGGTGACGGCGAGGATGGCCAGGCCAAGGTTGACCTTGTCCCAGGCGATCCGCTCGGTCAGGGGGACGATTCGGGGGACGAGGACGGTGTCGACGACCGGGGCGGAATCGTCGGAGGAGGGGCGGGCGACCTGGAACGAATCGACGGGAGCCGACGAGGCCAGGGCGATCGGCATGACGATCAGGGCGACGACATCGACCAGGCCGCCGAGGATCAGGGCGGCGATCAGGAACCGGGCCGATCGGTTGCGGATCAGTCGAACGGCGGCGAACACCCCGAAGGCACTGACGGCCGCCAGCAAGAGGAACCCCCACCGATAGGGGAGCCCACTTTGCACGAAATAAAGCGCGATCGAGGCGATCGCCAGGCCGGCGCCGACGAGGGCGGAGGTGAAGCCGACGATCAGGACGCCGAACGGGGTCGGCGGGGGAGGAAGCGGCGGGGGTTCGTCGAGCAGGTCGAACTCCTCGTCGCGTTGCCCGGTTTCGATGTCGGTGTGGCATCGGGGGCAGATCGACATGCCGGCCGGGACGACGCCGCCGCAGGAGCAGCGTCGGGTGGTGAAGCGGGCCTCGGCCCCGGTCTTGCGGCGGGGGCGTACGGGCTCGTCATCCTCGATCAGGCCGGCGGCGTCGGCCTCGGCGTAGGGAGAAGGCCCCTCGGCCGGAGCGGTCGGGAAGACTCCCGAGGAGGGGGGCTGCGCGGGGGGCTCAGCCGGTTTCGGCTTCGGAGGAGACGGTTTCGGCGGGCTGGCCGGACGGTCCTCGTCTTCCTCAAACAGGAGCGGCAGGTTGAACTGGTCGCGCAGGTCTCCGGAGATGACGGGCAGATCCGGCTCGTCGTCGTCTGAAGGGGGGCGGCGCGAGGAGACGGGAGGGACGGCGGGCCGCCCTGGAGCGTCCGAGTCGGACGGGGGCCGACGGGGAACGTGGTTCGAGGAGGGGGAAGAAACCGCTGTCGCCGTGTCCACGCTCGGTTGAGAGGGTCTGGCCGTTGACCCGGCATCGCCGACCCGGAAGGTCGTGGTGCATCGGGGACACTTCAATTTTTTCCCCTCGGCGCCGACGGGAACGTTCAGCACCGTCTCGCACCGGGGGCATTGTGTCCTCGCAGGCATAGGTTGCGATCCGCTCTGGACTCGCCGGTCATCGACGGAGTCGCGTTCGATCCGATTCGAGACGCCTGGCCGCCGCATTGCCGATCGTTCTGCCTGGGTCCAACTCATTGTACCCTGCTTCGACCGAACATCGAAGACCACAAATTTCACCAATCGATCCCCGGCACACCCGGACTTGAGATGATCTTCGCGTTCCACGGGGAAAAATTGAGGTCGAGTTCTCGCAAGGGCATGCGGTTGGGGCTCCCTTGATCGGGGTCAGGACTGCAAAGGGTTCGGACACACGACGCAGGCCGACGGTTCGAGGCAGCCAGCGCTGAGGGAACTGTCCTGAATCAAGACGGGGCCGATCGGCCTCAAACTTGCTCCGCGGATTCTCTTGATATTTTGAATTCACAGGCCAGGAGGATCTCGACTCGGTTCCTTGGTGTTGAATAAAAGAGGTAAGTGCGGAGGGACGGCCGCATATTCTTTTCGTCGGGCGACGAGGCCCGAATCGAAGTTCTGGGGCCGGGCAAGAGCCTCGCGACACGTTGAATGCAATGATGGCCTGGTGAGCGGGGAGATCCGATGCTGGGTCGTCCTCCAAAAGAGGTGCGTTCGTTCCTTCTTGTTCGACACCCGAGCGTAGATGGAGTTACGTCACCATGTTTCGCCTCAATGGTTTGAAGAATCGGTTTGGAAAGACCTCCATCAATCGGGATCACGGCCGCGACGAGGGGCGGAATCGGCCGAGAGAGGGGGTTTCTGCCCATTGGTGACCTCTCGGTGTCACGGGCCTTGTGCGGGAGGGGGTCCACCACGAGCCGACTCGGATTGTCGTCTCCTTCAACGGAGCCCTTGACCCGGCAACGGCCAGCAACGCGGCGAACTATCAATTGTCGATGTTCGCGCCCCACCGTCCGGGGGTGCTGATCCCGCTGAGCCTCAAGGAGGTGGTTTACGACCCGTTCACCCAGACGGTCACGCTCTTCCCCACTCGGCTCTTGAACGTGCATGACCGCTACCAGCTGGTGATCTCGGGAGTCGAGGACATCTGTGGCAACCCGATCGTGGGGAACAGTCCGGATGGTTCGTACGTGACGACCTTCGGGCGAGAGGCGGTGCGGATCGGTCTGGCCCCGCCTCACGGGGCTCGACCGTGCCGAGGCCGCCGGCGCTGCCGATCTCGTGGGCGCATCGGTCGCTGCTCGAACAGGTCGCGGCCGGCAACGGCCCGAACAGTGCCCGGGCGCAGAGGATTCTCAGCCAGGCCGCCATGAACAGCGCCGCGGCTGTTCCCAGCCTGTCCAGCCCGCTGATCTGGCACGCCCGGCAGCTTGTGCCCCTCGCCAATTGACGCGACGCCTTTTGCGTGACGCTAGCCCTGGTGCTTCGGAGGACGCCTGAGTCGACTCGTAACGACGGGCCACTCAGGCGATCCTCTTTCGATCGCATTCGTCTTGCGGTCAGGAGTCCGGCTTCAGCCGGTCGGGTTGAACTCGCCGGATTCGACGATGCGCTTGGTGACGTCGTGCCGGTAGTCAAACATTTTTTGAAGTTTGTGGCGGATGATGTTGTCGCCGAACAAACGGCCGAGCAGGCCCATCGGAGGCTCGTACTCGACCTCGTCGCGGAGGATCGTGCCCCCCTGCCCGTCGTCAAGAAACGAGTGAACGTGGTACCAGCGGGCGAAGGGGCCGGAAACCTGGCGGTCGGCAAAGCGGTGCGGAGGCTCGTACTCGGTATGCTCGGCGACCCATCGCATGGGGACGGGGCCGACCTTCGACACCAGAACGACCCGAGCCCCCGGCTTGATCGAGTCGGCCTGCTGCTCGACGTGGACGTGTTCCCAGGGAGGAATGAGGCGTTGCAACGCTCCCGGGCTTTCGTGGAACGCGAAGACGGCTTCGGGAGACGCGGCGATCCGGGTTTCTTTGACGAAGGTCATGGGCGGAGGGCTCGTCGGCAAGGGGGAGACGGTTGGAGCGTACCACGTTCGGTTTAGGCCGAAGAGGGCGGAGCGTCGAGCCGATTGGCGGCCAGCAGCTCGGCGGCGGTCTTCAAGCCGATGAGCAAGACCAGCGCCGGGGTCGGTGATCCGAGGAGCATGATGGCGAACCCGCCGAAGATCAAAACCACATGCAGCAGCATCACCCGACCGTAGGCCCGGATCATGAGACTGATCGGCGAGGGCTGCGGCCGATCGGTGTCGCGCTGGAGCAGATCGCGGAGGACCGAGGCGCCCAGCGTGACGCCGATCAAGACTCCGGCCAGGGCAATCTGCCCCGTCGGCAACCCCGAAGCCGCGGCTCCGCCCCCCATGCCGGAGAATCCGCCGAAGCCTCCCGCCGGTCCCCAATTGACGAACAGGACGAACACGAAGACCCCATGCACCACCCAGAACAGGCCGTAATGGACGAGGAAGAACAGCACCATGCCGACCCGCCCAGCCAGTCCAATCGCCGGGAGCGAGGCGATTGGTGGTCTTGAGACGGGCTCGGCGGGCTCGGCGGGCTCGGCGGGCGAGAGGGAGGCGTCACCCTCGGGGTTCGCGGCGCGGGCCTGCCGGGCGATGCTCTCCAGCCGGTGCTGAAGGAGGCCGGGCAGCAAGCCGGTCATCGAGGTGACCGGACCAGACGCCAACAGCATTCGGACGGCGGTTTCGAGCCCTCGCAGACCGTTCTCGATCCAGTAAACCACCATCACCGGCGCGACCGACCAGCCGAAGAACAGCACACCGACCAGGGGGGCGCCGTTTTCGATCAGAATGGCCGCGGGATGTGGTTTCGAGGCAGCGGCAGCCATGAACGAGACTCCCCGATTGAGAAAAAAAAGGACGGACGGACGAGACTCCCGAACGCGTTCGAGGAGCCGATCGTTCGCCGAGGGTGAAGGCCCGCCGTGACCCCCTTCGGATCGATGCCGGGAAGGTTCCGCCCCCTTGACCGGGCTCGGGGGCGCGACCTAGCATAAGATGCATCTCAAAAGCGGTCCGGGATCTCGGTCCGCCTCCATTTTCCGAACTCATTTGCTCATCCCGAGATGAAGACACCGAAGCCGTCCGACCGAACCGCCGGAGCACCGGGAGAACCGGAGCCGGAGGCCGGGACCGAAGCCGCCGTGGCCGAAGCCTCGACCCCGCCTCCCGAGCCGATGACTCCCCAGCGTGTCCAGGAGTGGAACGCCTACTACGACCTGTTCGTGGCCGGCTTCGCGCTCTTACTGTGTTTCGTCGCCTCGGCGACCATTATTGATAACTCCGTGCTCTGGAGCCACTTGCGGGTCGGTCAGTTGATTGACCAGACCGGCGGTCCCATCACGACCGAACCGTTCTCGTACGCCGTTCCCGAAGGAACCCGCTGGGTCAACATTCCCTGGCTCTTTCAGTGGGCTTCGTACCACGTTTACGAGCTGGGCCAGAGCCTGGCCGACACGTTGGAGCGTCCTCCCGAACAACGAGAGCGATTCGGCGCGGCGGCTTTGGTGGCGGTCAATGCAACGCTCCGCGTGCTGGCGGCCCTGATGCTACTGATGATTCGAAGGCCGGGGCCGGGCCTCTGGTGGGTCGCGGTGACGACCGTGCTGGCCCTAGGAGCGATCGTGACGCCGCTGGGCGGACAGCCGTTGCGGATTTCGCTCGGCGGCATGGTCGGCATGGGAGGGGTGGTGTCCCCTTCGACCTGGGGCCTGCTGTTGCTGGTCATCATGCTTCTGCTGCTGCACTGGACGTACAACCTGGGGCGTCGGGGGGCACTGTTCGCGGTGATCCCGCTCTTCGCGCTGTGGGTCAACGTCGATCTGTCGTTCGCTGTGGGCCTGTTGCTGCTGGCCGCCGTCGTGATCGGTTCCGGGCTGAAGTCGGGCCGATCGGACCGGGTCGAGGCCAATGCTCCGGGACTGGTCCCGGGGCTGGCGGTTCTTGGTCTCAGCGCTCTGGCCTGTCTGGCCAACCCGTCGACGGTCCTTGCCTTCTCGTCCGGGTTCTCGCCGCTGCTCGACGTCTTCCGCCCGGCTCCCGAAGCCCTGATGCAGGAGCAGGTAACGCTCTTGCCCTTCGGTTCTCGCGGTGAGCGGAGCCGAGAGCTGTTCTTCGGCGTCGAGTACAGCTCGATTCTCAGTTACTACTTCTCGCTGATCTTCCTGGGCCTGATCTCCTTCGTACTCAACCGGAAGCGGTTCGACCTGGGCCGATTCCTGATGTTCCTGGTTGCCATGGCGATCGCCGGTTTGCTCTGGCGGTATCAGGACGTGATGGGCGTGGTGCTGGCCGTCTGCCTGGCGCTCAACGGGCAGGAGTGGTTCCAGGAAACGTTCGGCACCGAGGGCCGCATGGGAGCCGGCTGGCGAGTCTGGTCGGTCGGGGGCCGTCTGGCGACGATCGGGATGATCACCGTGGTGACTCTGGCCGGTCTGACCGGCTACGGCAAGCGCTTCGGCGAGCCCCCCTTCGGCTTCGGTCTGGAGGCCGACCGTTTCGCATTTGAAGCGGCCGATTATCTCCGCGATGCCCCGATTGAAGGCCGGGTGATGAACCTTCGGCTCTCGCTCGGCGATGCGATGAACTGGCGGGCCTATCCGAACCGTCAGGTCTTCGCCGATAGCCGTCTGCCGCGGTCGGTCGTCTCCGACGTGCTTGAGGATTACGAATACGTTCGCCGCGCGATCGCCGACGGCGAAACGGACACCTGGCGAGAGATCCTCGACCGCTACGGCGTGAGTGTCTTGATGGTCGATCTTCCCGGCGCCGGCGAGCTGCGATCGCGCCTGACCGACGCCCTCGACGCCAGCCCCGACTGGATCGGCTTCTACGACGACGGCCAGGTCTTGCTTTACGGCCGCCTCGACCAGAGCCCGGTCGTCAGTCAGGCCGATCGTGACTTCTTCGGCGAGCGCCGGCTCGATGCCGAGGCGATCGTCTTCGGCCGGGGCAACCCCCCTCGACCGTTCGATCGACCGCCCCGACCGACCGACGTGCTCGACCGCTTCTCCAACATTCGAGCCCTGGCGCCGATCCAGCCCCACGTGCTGGCCGCCCGCCGCTGGCTCGATCGCGGACTCCGGGCCGCCGGGGGTGATCCCGACGCCCTGCCGAGCATCGCCGTCTGCCTGCTGGCGATTCAGGAATGCCGGGACGCTCTGGCCGTTCGGCCAGACGACCCCGATGCCTTTTTCGTCCTGAGCATCGCCTACCGCTACCTTGCCCAGCAAGAGGCCCAGCTTCTGGCCAATGCCGAAGACCCGGCCATGATGGCGGGGACGACCCCCTCGCCCCTTCGGCTCCGCCAGTTGCAGCGCATTACGGCCTTGAACAGCTTCATCCAGACCGTGCCCAAGCCTCCGGCCAACGCCGAGGCGAAAATCGCCCTGCGCGGGGCTCACCTGGAACTGGCCGGCCTGTACGAATCGTCCGGTTTCCTCGACCTGACCCGCGACCAGCTTGGCGCGACGCTCGACCTGTTCGACTCGGAGGAGGCGATGACCGATGAGGATCTGGCCTTCGTCGAAGGCATCCGACGCGGTTATGAAAGCCTGACCGAGCAGATCGAGCAAATCCGAGCGCAGCTGGAAGAGGCCGAGCTGGAAGGCCAGGCCGACCTGGCACAGCTCGGAGGCGCGGCCCTGAACCAGGGGCTTGCCGAGCTGGCCCTCAGCTATCTGACGCAGGCCGAAAAATCGGGGATCGGCCTGGCGACCGTCCGCATGCAACTGGTCGATTTGCTCTGCGACATCGGCCGCCCCGACCAGGCGATTCCGTACCTCGGCGGTGGCGACGAGGTCAGCCTCTCCACCGGCCCCGGCACGGTTCCCTTCCGCCAGGGGCGAGTCTACTTCCTGATGGGAGACTCGCGGACGTCTTCGGAACTGTGGCGGAACCTTGCGATCCCGCAGCTACGTGCCTCCCGATCGCAAGAGGCCATTCAAACGGCCACCCTGATGACCACCGGCCAGCCGATGGCCGCCGTTCAGGCCGCGCTGAGCGTGCCCAATCAGCTTCGCCAGCAGGCCGAATGGGAATTCGCGCTCGGTCTGAACCTGCTCGAAGGGGGCGTTCCGAGCGAGGCGGGCGAACCGCTTCGCTCGTGCCTCGAACTCGATCCCGAGCTTCCCGGCGGCCCGATCGCCGCCTATTACCTGGAACGCCTCGGCCTCGACGTTCCCGAACCCCCCGCCGACGAGGAACCCGCCGACCCGGCGACGACCGAGGCCGAGCCTGCATCCGAGCCCGAGCCCGCCGCGGAGCCCGAGCCGACCGAACCGGCACCCACCGAACCGGAGCCTGCTCCTTCAGAGCCTGAGCCGACGGAACCGGAATCGGAACCGGCTCCCGAGCCGGCACCTGAGCCGGCACCCGAACCGAGCGACTCGGGGGCCTTCGAGCGATGAAAACGACCCCTCGATCCGGCATGACCGGCGAGGAGCGGATCACGGTCAATGAGTCGAACCGGATCGTCTTCGCCGACGATCGGATGCCGGCCGTGCTGGCGACTCCCTGGCTGGTTGCGCACCTTGAATACGCCGCCAGGCACGCGATTGCCCCGTGCCTGGAGGAGCATGAGCGGTCGGTCGGCACGTTCATCGAGGTCGAGCACCTCGGGGCGACTCCGGAAGGGGCCACGGTGGTTTGTCGGGCTCGGGTGATTCATGTCGACGGCCCGAGCGTGACGTTTCAGGTCGAGGCCCGCGACGAGGTCGAGCTGATCGCCCGAGGGATCCACCGCCGCCGGGTCATCGACGTCGATCGCTTCGCCCGCCGCCTCGCCCGAAAGCGATCTCGACTGGAAGGCTGACGGACCGCCACGCCCCCGGATCGCCGGTGTGTCTACAACACCCCGAAGACGGGCCGCGCTCGCAATGGGACTCGCCCCCCGTTTGAGCGATCGGCCCGCCATCGGGAGTCTGATTGTCATGCCGAGGCCGAAACCCATCAAACCGGGTTCAGGGCAGGAATCGGTCTGGGATTACCCCAGGCCCCCCCGGGTCGAGCCGGTCCATCGCCGCGTCCGGGTCATCTTCAATGGCGAGGTCATCGCCGAGTCGCATCGCGCCCTTCGTGTCCTGGAAACGAGTCACCCGCCCGGCATCTACCTGCCGCCGGAGGATGTTCGGGCCGCGTTTCTTCGCCCCTCCACCCGGTCGAGCTTTTGCGAATGGAAAGGCCGGGCGGTCTATCACCACGTCGTCGTCGGCGACCGCCGCGCCGACGATGCCGCCTGGAGCTATCCCGATCCGGTCCCCGCGTTCGCCGCGATCCGGGATTACGTCACTTTCTACCCCGGTCGCGTCGACGCCTGTTTCCTCGACGACGAGCAGGTCACGCCGCAGGAAGGCGGCTTTTACGGCGGCTGGATCACCTCCGACCTTGTCGGCCCGTTCAAGGGAGGCCCCGGCTCCTGGGGGTGGTGAGGTCGCGGTTCGGCGGGTGGAATCGTCCCGATCGTGCGGCCTTTTGGAGTGGCTTCGGTCTGAATCCGGCTGGCGAGGAGCGACGGGCCTGACCGACGATAATCAGGATGCGCCGGCACGACTCGACGGCCCGTACTCCCGCTCCGTGACATGATTGATCAAGAAAGAGGTCAGCATGGACTCCTCAGAATCCCGCCCGCCCCTCCCAAACCCTGCCCCGCCCCGCGATGAGGGGTCGAACGCCTCGTGCCGCCCCTCCTGCCCGGTCTGCGGGGGGACGCTCGTCGAGATCAAGGCCAAGCTCATCTGCTCGCGCTGCCGGACAATCTGCGAGACCTGCTGCGAAGGAGGTCCGGGCTGATTCCTGTCTCGTGGGTTGCATTCGGCTATCTTTTTGATTTGATTGTGATAAATTCTTGATGTGTTGTGGTCGCTGGGCGCGGCCCAAACCGGGTATGCACGGCGGGTGTTGGGTGAATCGAAAACAAGGTGAGTTTGTGCGTGCATGCGTTGCCGCGTGTCAACCTCCTGACAATTCTTCGAAAATAATTCTTGCATCTGACTGCTTGACGCCTCAGGATGACCACCGCAGAGGATGGCCAGGCATCATCATGATGCTCGGTTCGGGTTCACCGCGCCACGGCCATCGGGTCACCAGGATGGATTTCTCCGAGTTCGTCGTCAGCGGTTTTCTGATCCGCGTTTGCTGAGGCGGTCGGTCGGTGGCTTGAATCCGGTCGGACGTCTCGAACGGTGATGATCGTCGTCCGCGCCTGTTCATCGGATGCACAGGCTCGACGATGGAACAGATGAGTCGTTCCTCACTTCCCCCCAAATGGCTGCGGGTCGCGTCGATGCGATGTCCGTCCGAGGGCGATTGCGCGCTGGTGTGTGCATGTGAGTTGTCTGCATTGATCCGACCGCCAAAGGAGCTTCCCCGTGATGCGTCATTCGCGATCCATCTCCCGAAACGTCCGACGCTTGCGAACCCTGGAATCCCTGGAAGAACGCGTGTTGCTTTCGGCCTATGCCGGCCAGCAGCAGGTGGCTGAGGGAGCGGTGCTGGTCCGTTGGAACGATGTCGAGGCGCTGGCCAGGCCCGATGAATACATCGTTCGCCTGGACGACGTCACTGGCGAGGCGACGACCCAGGCCGATTCGGTCCGGCAACTGCTCGATGATGCAGGGTTGGTTTCAAGGGTTGAGCACCTGGGGATGGATGGCACGTTCCTGGTGCGGGTCGATGCCGGCGTCGATCCCGACTCCGTGGCCGCCGCATTGACGCGAACGGGGCATACACATGCCCTCGAACCAAACTTCGTGGGGGAGTGGACCGCCATCCCGAACGACCCGTCCTTCGGCGCTCTCTGGGGCCTGGAGAACACCGGCCAGGTCATCGGCGCCCAGGCCGGGATTCCCGGGGCCGATATCGGCGCGCCAGGTGCCTGGGACATCTCGACCGGCAGCAGCCACGTCGCCGTCGGCATCATCGACAGCGGCATGGACTATACCCACCCCGACCTGTACCTGAACGTCTGGATGAACCAGGCCGAGATTCCGGCCGCCCTGCGGGGGGCTCTGACGGACGTTACCGGCGACGGGATGATCCTGTTCCGCGACCTGAACCACCCGGCCAATGCGGCGTTCGTCTCCGACCTCAACGGCAACGGTTACATCGACGGCTTCGACCTGCTGAACAATCCGGCCTGGGCCGACGGTGTTGACACCGCGGGCAACGGCTACGTCGACGACCTGATCGGCTGGAACTTCGTCACGAACACGAACAACCCCTTTGACTTCAACAGCCACGGCACGCACGTCTCGGGGACCGTCGGCGCCGTCGGGAACAACGGGGTCGGGGTGGCTGGGGTGAACTGGGATGTCCAGCTCATGCCCCTGAACATCGGCACCGCCGGCCCCACGCTTGCCGGAGCAATCCAGGCATACAACTACGTGGCGACAATGAAGGGAGACTTCGGCGTCGACGTGGTCGCCACGAACAATAGCTACGGCATCCCTTTCAGCCCGTTGCTGTTCGATGCGGCCCAGCGCAAGGCCGAGAACGACATCTTGCTGGTTGCCTCTGCTGGCAACAGCAATAGCAACAACGACCTGTCCCCCGCCTTCCCGGCCAACCTCGCTTTGCCGAACGTGATCTCGGTCGCGGCCACGGACAACCGAGACCAGCGGGCGAGCTTCTCCAGCTTCGGCCCGAACACGGTTCACCTGGGGGCGCCAGGGGTCAATGTCTTGAGTACGCTCCCCAACAGCAACTACGCCTTTTTCAACGGCACGTCGATGGCCTCACCTCACGTGACCGGCGTGGCGGCGCTGGCGGCCTCCATCGCGCCGGGTGTTGGCGCATCCTTGATCAAGGAGGCGATCCTGGCCGGGGTCGATCCCGTGCCCTCGCTGCAGGGGATCACCATCACCGGCGGTCGACTCAACGCCTTCTCCACCCTGCAACTGCTCCAGGGGAGCGACGAGCTACGCGTCTTGCCGCCGTTCGAGGCGGTCGAACCGCTGGGCTCGCTCGTCTACGAAGCCACCGCGAACGGGTTCCTCGCGACGTTCTCTTCCGAGGCGGCCGATCGCTACGAGCTGCTCGTCGATCCCGGCCAGACGCTGACCATCGAGGTCGCGGCGAGAAGCGGATTGCAGCCGATTGTCGAACTGGCAATGGCCGACGACGAGGGCAATTTGCAGATCGTTGCCTCGGCGGTGGCGTCGGACGGTGTGGCCATGATCCAGACCGAGCCGGTCGGAGGGCCTTTGAATTCGCCTGGCCGCAACGCGCCGTCGGCCCGGTCGTTCGTCATCACGGTCCGAGGGGAAGACGGTTCCGGAGGCGGTTACGATCTGCGCGTCTTGCTCAACGCGGCGCTGGAGGCCGAAGGTCGAGGCGGGGAAGCGAACGACACGATCGGTTCGGCCCAGTCGCTCGACCCGGCCTTTCTCTCGATGCTTGGCGGTTACGACGACCCGGTTTCGAGCCGTCCGGCACGGGCCGCGGTGCTCGGGCGCATCGACGCGGGCAATCAGGCGACCGTCCCTGCGGCCCTGGAGGATGTCGAGGGAGACACGGGCAATGCCTGGCCGTTCCACATTGGCCAGTTCGGTCAGCCGAGCATGCGCTATCAACAAATCTACTCGGCCTCGGAGTTCGCCGAAGGAGGGCTGATTGACGAGGTTCGCTTCCGCCGCAACGTGGGAGCCGGGCCGTTCTCCAACGTGGTCATCGACGCGAGGATCCGCCTGGGTTACGCCGCGACGAGCGTGGCCACCGCGTCTCCCGTTTTCGCCGAGAACATTGGCGACGGATTCGTGACGGTCTTCGATGGCCAGATGACCCTCTCCAGCACGGGCACCGGGTCCCCCAATCCCTTTGACATCGTGCTCGATGTGGCCGCGCTGTTCGACTACGACCCCAGCCAGGGCGATCTGCTGCTCGACATCGAGATGCGCAATTCCCCCGTCTCGAACTTTATCGATGCCTCGGGCTCGTTCCAGCAATCCTCGACGACGCGCATTTACTCGTTCCCGGGCAACGTCAATGCCGAGCTCGGGATTGTCGGCTTTACGCAGGCCGCTCCCCAACCCTATGGGCTGGTCACGCAGTTCGGCTTTGCCGACACCGACCTGCACGCCGTCACGCTCGACGCCGGCCAGTCGTTGACCCTGGCGGCCAAGGCCCTCTCTGCCGGCGCGGTGCAACTGGAACTGCTCGACGCCAACGGCCAGGTTCTGGCCGAGGGGCTTTCCTTCCAGCAGCAAAACGAACTGATCGTCAACGGCAGCTTCGAAACGGGCGACTTCTCCGGCTGGACCGTGCAGACCACCGGCGGTCCCTTCCGACCCTGGGCGGTCAGCGGTGCTGGAGTCGGCGGCGGCTTTGACATGGCCCTGACCGAGCCTCAGGACGGCACCTTCGTGGCCTGGAACGGCTTCGACGGCAGCGGTCCGATGGAATTCTTGATGTTCCAGGATGTTACGATTCCGGCCGACACCAGCCCGACCCTCTCCTGGAAGGATCGGATTCAGTGGAACTTCACCCTCGGCTCCTTTGCCAGTCTGCCGAGGACCCGCGAGGTCCTGATCGTCGATCCGGCCACCAACGTCGTGCTTCAGGAGGTTTCGGTCTTTTCAACCGGAACCCAGGCCGAAAACCCGACCGGAGACACCGGCTGGCAATCGCACTCGGCCGACCTCTCCGCCTTCGCCGGTTCGACCGTCCGCCTGCTGTTCCGTGAGATGATCCCGCAGTCGGCGACCGGACCCGGACAGGCCGAATTCGATGCCATCAGCATCGACCTCGGACTCGAAGGCCTTCCCACCAACGTCGATGACCTGATCCAGTTCGTCGCCCCGGAATCGGGAACCTATTACGTCCGCGTGTCCGGTGATTCCAACACCGACTACAGCCTGGTGGCGACCCGCAGCCTGACGTTCGACCTGGAAGGCAACGACGATCTGGCCTCGGCCCAGCCGGTCCTGTCTCCCTCGGCCGCCGGTCGCCTGTGGACGCTTGGCCATGTCGGCCAGGGGCAGGAGGCGACGATTGCCTTTGATGAACTGCCCTCGCAGCCGGCCAACGGCGTCAGCCTGGCCGGGGTCACCTTCGGCTACACGATCGGCGGGGTCCCTTCGACCGCGGCCACGTTCAACACCCTCGGGCCTGGCACAACGACCTTCATCAGCGACCCGAGCCTGGTCGGTTCGGCCGCAGGGGTCCTGACGCTCGACTTCGACCAGCCGGTCTCCTCCCTGGAGTTCGGCCTGGCGCTTTCGGCCAACCTCTCGATACCCGACGGTGCCACCGTCACGCTGTTCGACGCCACCAACAGCCTCATCGGCACCTTCCAGGTGGCCGTGAGCCCGCAGGGTTTCTTCTTCGCAGAAGGCCAGTTCCAGTACGAGGGCACGCCAGTCTCGCGAGCGGAGATCGCCCCGAATTCCTCGGTGGCGGGCGCCTTCGCGTTTGATAACCTGAGTTTCCGCTCCGGTTCCGACCGCGATGTGTCGCTCGTCGAGGTCGCCGGCAACCGGATGCTTCAGGTCGACCTTCTGCTCCCAGCCCGGGGCCCTGGGGCGTTTGAGAACGGTTTGATCCCGGTCGTCCGCCTCTACGATCCCTCGGGGAACATCGTAGCCGAGGTCCAGGGGACCGCCTCCAACCGCCAGGTCGGCCTGAAGTACAAGGTTCCGAAGAATGGCGGCGGGCTCTACGCGATCAAGGTCGAGGGCCTTGAGGACACCCAGGGCGAGTACGTCCTGAGCATCAATGGCGCCTCCTCGCCGAGCAGCGCTGACCCCGAGGCCGCCCCGGCCACTCCGGGGCGTGGACGCGGTCGAGGGGCCTCGGTGGCGATCGCGGCCCTGACCGTACCCGATCCGGTGATCCGCCCCGTCGTCCCTGGCAACACGATCCGCCCGGCGGAGTCGGTCGAGGCTGATGCCACTCCGGCGACCGACCGCGGCTGGCCGATCGACGCCGGCCCCTCGGTCTCGCCGATCGCGCTGACGACGATCCCGGTTGCCGATGACGATCGAGCCGACTCGCTCGGAGACGACGCCGTGATTGACATGGCCTTGGAAACGCTTGACCGCTCGGAGATCGTTCCCGGCCTCCGTCGCCTGGCCCGCATCGTCTCCTGATCGACCGCGCTTCGGCCTGGGTCGATCCTCTGAGCCCCCGGTACTCACCCTTTGGGAGGGGTGCCGGGGGCCCTTGCTCCACCGTCAACGCCGGGACCGGGCGGACCCCTTCGCCCGTTCCCCTCGATCGACGAGCGGGCGGGCTGAAAAAAATTCCGAAAAGAATCGGAGCGGCCGGGCGAATCACCCCTGTTGCGTTTCGTCCTGCGCACGGATCGACGAGAGGGCCGACCATCATGATCGCCATTCCCTTTGCCTGCACCGACTGGTCCTCGTTCCACGAACTCAAGGGCCTGATTCGTCTGGAAGACGACGAGGTTGTGCTCGAATACCGGGTCAACTACTGGGGATGCTACTCGAAGGCGAAGGTTCACGAGGTCCGCATTCCTCGAGAGGTGGTGTCGGCCGTTGGCCTGCGCGAGGGGTGGTTCAGCGACCAGTTGACGATCCAGACCGCTTCGCTTCGCGCCTGGGGCGACTTCAACGGGGCTCCCGACGGCCGCGCCCGCCTTCAGGTGTCTCGTGGCGACCGCGACGCCGCCCGAGAACTGGTCGCCATTCTGGCTCCCGAGAAGATGGTCGAGCCGGTCGACGAGTACCTCTGAACCAATCCACGCCCACGCGGGCGGCGATGACTGGGCTTGGGGAACGGTTCGTCCTACACTGTCGGAAAGGACGAGCCCAAGACGGGACCCCCCTTCCCCGGCCAACGGAGAGATTCGCCGTGCTCGCTCGGCATCAGGCACACGTGGCGGTCGCGTCGCTGAACCAGACGGTCGGCGACTGGAGCGGCAACGATCGTCGAATCCGGGAAGTCATCGCCGCGGCCAGGGACGAGGGGGTTCGCCTGCTCTGCCTGCCCGAGATGTGCATTCCCGGCTACAGCCTGGGAGATCGCCTCCTGCGCTCCGGCACGATGGAACGCTCGTGGGACCGGATGCTCGCCCTGACCAACGCGACCGAGGGAATCGCCGTGGCCGTCGGCCTTCCGGTCCTGTTCGAGGGGGTGATCTACAACGCAATGGCCCTGCTGGCCGATGGGAAACTCGCCGGCCTGGCCGCGAAGGAAAACCTGGCGACCGGCGACGTCGAGTACGAGAACCGCTACTTCAACCCCTGGCCCCGGGGGCGGGTCGTCGAGCTTCGGGGGCCAGACGGCACCACCGCGCCGCTCGGCACGCAGATGTTCGACCTGCCGGGCCTGGGGGTGGTGGCCTTTGAAATTTGCGAGGACGCCTGGCAAGGCATCCGGCCGGGATCGGCCTATGCGTTGTCGGGGGCCGAGATTTTGATGAATCCGTCGGCCTCGTGGTTCTCGATCGGCAAGCACCGGATGCGCCGGCGGTTGGTGCGGCAGATCAGCCTCGAAGATCATTGCGTGTATCTGTATGCGTCCTTGCTTGGCTGCGACGCAACGCGGTTGATCTTCGACGGCAGCCTGTTCATCGGCGTCAACGGCCGGATCGAGACCGAGGGGCGTCGCTTCGTCTTCGACCGCGAGTGGGAACTGGTGCACCGGGTCGTCGACCTGGGAGAAATTCGCCACTCCCGGATGGAGGAAGGTTCCTGGCGCGGCCAGTTGGCCCGGGTCGGCGTCGATGCCATCCCGCAGACAATCCACCTCGCCGGCGACTTCCAGACCGACCGCGTGCCCCCCCCTCCTCCTCCCTATTACGAGCCTCCGGAGCCGGAACATCCGGACCCTTCGCTCCAGGACCTCGAAACCAGCGTCCTGAACGGTCGGGTAATCACCGGGCGCGACCTCGACTATCTGGAACTGGAACTCGCCCTCTGCCTCGCCTTGCGCGACTACGTCGCCAAGACGGGGATCCCCTCCTGCTGCCTCGCCCTTTCGGGAGGCCGGGATAGCGGGATGGTCGCACTCCTTGTGCATCGGATGTACCGCTACGCGAACCCGACGTTGTCGATCGACGAGGTCCGCCGCCTCGTCTCCGAACGCTTCTTCTGCGCCTACCTTGCCACGGAAAATTCAGGCGAGGCCACCCGCAACGCTGCCCGAGCCGTGGCTGAGGAGGTGGGCGCGACCTATTATGAAACGAACATTCAATCGTCGCTCGATTCGTGCGAGGCCACCGTTTCTCGCCTCACCGGGGAAACCCTCTCCTGGGAGAACCCCGCGCACGATCTGCCGCTTCAAAATATCCAGGCCCGCCTGCGTGGAACCTTGATCTGGACGTTGGCCAACCTGCACGGATCGTTGTTACTTGTCACCAGCAACAAGAGCGAGGCCGCCGTCGGCTACACGACGATGGACGGCGACAGCTCCGGCGGCTTGGCCCCGATTGCCGACGTGCCCAAGAGCCTCGTGAAGCTTTACCTCGCCTGGGCCGCCGAGTTCCACGGCCTCAAAGGCTTCGACCTCATCAACGTGATGGACGCCACCGCCGAGCTTCGCCCGCCTGACAAGGCACAAACGGATGAAGCAGATTTGATGCCATTCCCGGTCCTCGATCAACTGATGTACGCCTTCGTCCAGCTCTCGCTCGACCCCGTTTCCATCTTCCGCCGCCTCTGGCCCGCCTTCGCCGACCACTACGAAAACAACCCCCGCGCCTTCGCCGCTCACATTCGCAAATTTGTTCGCCTCTTCTGCTTCGCCCAGTGGAAGCGTGAACGCTTCGCCATCAGCTTCCGCGTCACCGCCTTCGACCTCGACCCCAAGACCGGCTTCCGCTTCCCCCCCGTCCAGACCCCCTTCACCGACGAACTGGCCGAGCTGGATCGGTATGTCGAGCAACTGTGCCATTCTGCGCGGTCGGAGACACCTGATCGTTGAGATGAAGGTGGAGAATGCGTCGAACTTCCGCGACCACCTCGGGAGAATTCGCGCCGAAGTGGCTCTTACGGACCACCAGTTCCGAGACGGCACCATCGAGCTGGGCACTCGCGACGGGAACAACTCCATCCGACCAGCGCGAGGGGGGACCTTCCGGAAAGAGGTTCCCGATCACCGAATGATACGGCACGCCGGGAGCCGTCGGCAGTTCCGCAAGAACGTTTAAGATCGGGCTCTCAGGTTCCAGATTATCAATACTGCTTGGCGGACGCCTCTGGAACACCGGGCTGAAGACCTCCGGACCATTCAAGCCGATGATCTCATCTCGATACAGCTCGATTTCTCGCGTTCGTTGCACCAGAGCAGTCGTGACCCGTCCGATCAAACCACTCGCAACATTGCTCCCCCGGTGCGGTGCCATGATGAACACCGCGCGCCGAATCGACGGAACCGGCTCGAAGTAGAGCAGTTGCTCCAGCCGTTGCCGGGTCTGGGAAGACATCATGACCTTTTCGAATGGTCGCGTGAACATGCCCTGTTCAACTCTCCGGCCGCTTGACTGGAGCATTTGCCGGCACAGGACACCTCCCAGGCTATGACCCACGACAACCATCTGATCGAGCGCGGGGTCAACGCGATCCGGGTCGATCGCCTGGTGGATCGCGGCCAGTTCCGAGCGGACACGAGCTGCCGAAAACGCCAGGGCTGCTCCGGTCGGGTAATAAGCATACCAGAATTGGTAACGGTCCCGGATCTCGGGGTCTCCCTGAAGCGCATTGGCCGTCTCCAGCCACATGACCGGACTTGACGAGAGCCCATGAACGAACAGGACGGGGATTTTCCCGGGCTTATAAGGCCCCTGCATGAAAATGCCCGGGAGCGTCGAGAGCCGATCGGGCTGGAACAACCCGCCGTAACCGATTTCCTGCCCGGGGGCTTTCAGGAACTGGTAGGCGATTGGGGTCGTCAGGTCGCTTGCAAGCGCGATCGTACCCACACCGTTCCCAATGACGACCACCGATTCCTGGATCGGATCGTGAAGCGCGAGCAAGACCGGCTGCTGCCGCCACAAACCATGGTCGAGCGGCCCCGTCGGTTGCAAGACCGCTGTTGCGGGCAGCTTGAGCTGGCTGGGAAGGAAGCGATCGGGGACCGCGTCTCGATTGCTCAGCACACCGGCGGCCACCAGCGGCACACCGAGTCCATCCTGGCCGAAGTGCTCCAGGTTCCGGACCCGGAAATCCCCGGCGATCCAGAGTTCGTCAATCGGCAAGCCGGCGCGGTTCGGATGGGTGGTGACAACACGAATGCCTTCCGCATCGAGTCGGTCTCGCCACGCGGGATCGACATTCCGGGGGCCGGTCCCCGAGCAACGGAGCAGCTCCTCGACCGCGCGGTTATGGCGATCGACGGCACGGGCCTGTATCAGTGGTTCATCGGCATTTTCCAGCGCGAATGACGCGTAGACTGCTGCGTCTCGGAACCACGAGAGCGCCGCGACCGGTTCTCGCCCAATCTGCCGACGCCCCTGCCGGTCTGCAAAATCCGCCAACGCAAGCAAACGGCTTGCCGAGGCTCCTCCCGGTCGCTCCACCTCAGCGACGAGCCGTTGATAGGAGGCTTCGTCACTCGGCCCAAACGCATCCCTCGACGCACCATGCCCCGCTCCCGCCGATCGGATCGCCGGATGATTCGAAAACGGTCGTTCCCGGATCTTCGGGGATTGGCAGGCAGCGATGACGATTGCGCAGACCAGAACCAGGTGAACGAGCACCCACGCTCGATTCCATCCTCCGCGAGCCACCATCGCCTCGCGCTCCTTGCAGCCGTGCTCGCGGAACTGTCATCCTCTCGCACACATTCCTCAGATCGGCATTTTCGCCGTGATTCAATCAGACGAAGCCTGCTTGCGGCTGCCGAGCCGTGCTCGGAGAGACAAACCGTCGCTCAGTCGAGATAGGCGTCCGATGCCGCTGAGGCGTAGGTTGCCTCCAGGTCAACGGCGACGGCTTCATTGACCGTCAGGGGGAGAGTGATGGTCGGCAAGGGTTGGCCGACGGTCATTGGACGTCGCCAGGCCGCGAAGAATCGGCCTTCCCCTGGGACAGGCTCGCCGACGCGATAGGAGACGGCAAACGGGGTGGGCGTGGGCGGTTGTTCCAGACCGATCTCGGCGGCAATCGTATCCGCAAACGAGAATCCGTAGGGATGGGGCAGGACATCAATCAGCAGCAGGTTGACGCCGTCGTGCAGATACGCGAGATACCGGGTGAGGTAGATTTCTCGGGAGCTGGGGCGGTCCTTGTTGCGTGGCGAGACGCGTTCGATGACTGCCACCAGCCAGCCGCCATGTTCGACGAACAACGCCGCGTCGGATTCAATCGTATCGACGATGACCTCGATGTCTGGCCTGAGCCCCTCGGGCAGCGTGCCGACCTCCTCGCTGGGGCGGTCGCCGGGGTGAGCCGCCCTGGGCCAGGCCCGGATCGAAACGTCTGCCTTGCTTGTAGGAGCCCCGATCGACATGCGCGGCGAAGTGCCGACGTAGGCCCGGTATCCTTCCGGAAGTCGGGGCTTGATCCATCGGAGAAGCTCGGCAATCCAGAGCAGATGGACCCCGTCCCAGTTCTCGACGCGGTTCCAGTCGTGCAGCGGCATCACAGCCTCCTCGGGAGTGGCACTTCGTCTTGCCCATCATCCCTCGGACCGTTCACCGCGGTCAATGCACTCGACGACGCGTCAATCAGGCTGCGGCCTCGCCGAGGCCCTCGGGGGGATCGTCGCCGGCCTTGAGGGCTTCCCATTCCTCCCAGGAGTAGAGGACCTCGCGGGCGGAGCCGGATTTGTACTCGCCGACAATGCCGTCCTCGGCCATGAAGTCGATGAGGCGGGCGGCGCGGCCGTAGCCGATGCCGAGGGCTCGCTGCAAGAGGGAGCAACTGCCGCGCTGCTCGCGGATGATCACCTCGATGGCCGTCTCGTACAGTTCGTCGCGGTCCTTCAGGGCCGCGCCGTCCTTGCCGCCGACCCCGCCGCCGACACGAAGCTGCATCAACTCCTTGCTAAACTCCTGAGGATACTGGCTCAAATAGTTGCAGATGCGTTCCACTTCCAGGTCCGACACATACGTGCCCTGTGCCCGCACCAGGTGCGAGGTGCCGGGGATGAGGAACAGCATGTCGCCGTTGCCCAGCAGCTTGTCGGCCCCCATCTCGTCGAGGACGACGCGGCTATCCCCCCGGCTGGAGACCTGGAAGGCGATTCGAGCGGGCAGGTTTCCCTTGATCAGGCCGGTAATGACGTCCACGGTCGGCTTCTGGGTGGCGACGATCAGGTGCATCCCCACCGCTCGCGCCTTCTGGGCGAGGCGGACGATGTGGGCCTCGACCTCCTTGGCGGCAGTCATCATCATGTCGCTCATTTCATCAACCACGATGACGATGTGCGGCATGAAGGTCGGGATGCGCTGGGCTTCCTCCTCATCCTCGGGCTGGAGCCGGGCGTAGATCTCGTCGGGGCCGAGTTGATTGTACGAGTGCAAACTGCGCACACCGGCCCGGGCGAGGTACGTGTAGCGCTCGTCCATCTTCTCGCAGGCCCACGCCAGCAGCGACTCGGCCTTCTTCATGTCGGTGACGACCGGGTGCATCAGGTGGGGAACTTGCTTATATTGCGATAGCTCCACCATCTTCGGGTCGATGAGGATAAGCTTGCACTCGTCGGGCCGACGGGTCATGAGGATCGAGGTGATCATCGCGTTCAGGCAGACCGACTTGCCTGTGCCGGTTCGGCCGGCGATGAGCAGGTGGGGCATCTCGGCCAGGTCGAACGCCAGGGGAGAGCCCTTCACGTCCTTGCCCAGGAACAGGGGGATGAAGGCCCGCTTCAGGCTGTCGCCGGCCGCGACCCCCTCGATGACCTCGCGGAGCCGGACCATCGACCGCCGCTCGTTGGGGACCTCGATGCCAACGGTCGTCTTGCCTGGGATCGGCGCGACGATCCGGACGCTCGGCACGGCCAGGGCAATCGCCAGGTCGTTGGCCAGGCCGACGATCTTCGAGACGCGCAGGCCGGCCTCCAGCTCGATCTCGAACTGGGTGATGACCGGCCCGGTGTCGATCTGGACCACCCGGACCTGGCAGCCGTGCTCCAGCAGGGTCTTCTCCAGCATCAGGGCGCGGGCCTGGATGGAGGCCTCGCGTTCCTGCACCGGGACGGCCGACGAGGGCTCCAGCATGTCCATCGGCGGACCCTGGTAGCCCGAGGCCGACCGCTGCGGCGACGACGGGGGGCGCACGGCAGGCACTCCCGGTGTCGGCGGCGGGGCGGCGGCTGGGGTCGGCCGGGTCGGAGCCGGAACCCCGGCGGGCGGGACTCCCGCGTGGGGGGAAACCGGGGCGGGCAGATCGGCTCCCCTTGGTCGGGCAATCGCCGGGACCGAGGCCCCGGGGTGCGCGGGCATCGGCTCACCCGCCGACCCGAGCAGGCTCGACCGGCGTCGAGGGAGGATGAAGATCAGATCGTGGCAGAGCGCCAGACCGACGACCGCCGCCGAGGTCAGTACCAGCGACAGGCCGATCGGCCCGACCTGGCCGCGGAGCCCCTCACCGATCAGGACCCCGAGGTAGCCTCCCGAGCCGACCGGAGCCGCGCCGGGCAGGTCGGGGCGAAGTTGCTGCAAGGCCGCCGAGGTTACCCCGATCAGCACGCCCAGGCCGAGCAACCGGGCGGGCGGGTCGGTGATCGGCCGGGCCATCAAGACCCGAACCGCCACGATCAACCAGGCCGGCAGGACCAGTAGCGCCCCGTAGCCGAAGCAGGTGTACAAAAGGTGGGCGAGCGCCGCGCCGATGGGGCCGCAAGGGTTGGCCAGGGCGTCCCCTTGATTCGGCGGGTAGATGGCCGTACCGGGAGCATCGGCCGGGTCGTACCCGAGCAGGCTCAATGCCAGGAACAGGCCGCCCACGAGCAGGGCCAGGCCCCGTCCGTTGCGCCAAAGTCGCTGACGATCGAGCATGAACGCCCCCCGGGCCATCCGACGAGGCCCGGAACCACCATCGAAGGCCGCCAGGCGCGACCCTCCGGGGTCGGCCTGCTCGCGACCCCTGGTGCGAACCCGGGCCCGATCGATCCGTTAGGCGATCATCGGCAGATCCGGGCGGCGAGCTTTGCTCCTCGTCGGCCCGATCTGTGGCAATCGGCGCTCAGTCTTCCGGCTGGGTAAGGTCGACCGTCTCGCCGAGCGGCCCGCCGATGTCTTCGGCCTCATCCCGAGAGCGGACATTACCGGCCAGGTCGAGGAAAATCTTGTCCTGCATGATCTCCTGGATCACAATGGCCATCTTGTCAGGTGTTCGCATGTCAACCAGTGGGCGGGCCCCCTGGTTCAGGGCGATCATGCGCTTCTGGATCAAGGTGGAGAGCTTGAACCGGCCGCCGACGCGGTTGACGATCTCTTCTTCCTTCAGTTCCTCATGCATCGCGGGCGTCTCCTCCGCAACCCGACTCGGCCAGCAAGGTGTCCAGTTCGGCCACGGCGCGGTCGAGGTCGTCGTTGATAATGGTATGGGTGTACAGATGCTGGGATTCGAGTTCGCGCCGGGCGTTATCGAGCCGACGGCGGACGACGGGCTCGGGTTCGGTGCCGCGGCCTCGGAGGCGGGCTTCGAGGATCTCGAAGTTGGGGACGGTGATGAAGATCGTCTCGGCCGACGGCACGGCGCGGAGGACCTGCATGGCTCCCTGAACGTCGATTTCGAGGATGACGCACTGGCCCGCTTCCAGCGAGGCGATGACCGGCTTGATTGGCGTGCCGTAGAGGTTGCCGTGGACCTCGGCCCATTCGAGGAACTCGCCCCGGTCGCGGGCGGCCTCGAAGTTGCCTCGGGAGACGAAGTGATAGTCGCTCCCCTCCACCTCACCGGGGCGGGCCGGGCGGCTCGTTGCCGAGACCGAGAGACGGGCCCCGACGCCGGGCTTCTGCAGCACCCTGCGCAAGATCGTACTCTTGCCGCATCCGGAGGGTCCGGAGACGACGAGCAAGCGGCCAGGAAGGTGGGTCCAGTCGTAAGTCATGGGGCAGTAGGCTGTAGGCAGCGGGCAGCGAGCAGAAATCGGAGGATCGAGAGCGTCCAGGGGGCCGACCGAACGAGAAGGTCGAAGCGAGCTTGAAGCCGAGGGACGGGGTCGCAGGGCCTGGGTCGATGGAGCGTCCGGGGGAATCGTACCGTCGGGGGGGGGGACGGACTCATTCGACGTTCTGGATGAGTTCGCGGATCTTTTCGAGGGAGCCTTTGATTTCGACGACGGAGCGGCTGATCTCAACGTCGTTGGCCTTCGAGCCGATGGTGTTGGTCTCGCGGCCCATTTCCTGGACGACGAATTCCAGCTTGCGGCCGGGGGCGTCGTCGGAGGAGAGGACGGCGTCGAACTGGTCGAGGTGGGCGCGGAGCCGGGTAATCTCCTCGGCGATGTCGGAGCGTTCGGCGAAGATGGCGACCTCTCGGATCAGGTGCTCGGGCTCGATGGTCAGGCCGCGGTCCTGGATCAAGGAGCCGACCCGTTCGATCAGACGATCGCGGTAGGCCGAGACGACCTCGGGCACTCGGGAGGCGATGCGGTCGAGATGGCCGGTGATGTCGAGGGCCAGCGAGCGGAGTTCCTGATCCATCGACCGGCCTTCTTCGAGTCGGCTCTGGTGGAGCTGATCGAGGGCCTCGACGACGATCGGTTCGAGAGTCGGCCAGTGTTCCCTGGGGTCGTCGAGGGCCGGTCGGGTCGAATCGACGACGCCCGGCAGGGAGAGCAGGGCCGAGAAGAAGTCGGGGGGCGTCTGACCGCCACCGAGGAAGGTGAGCAACTGGGCGCGATAGCCTTCCAGGGCGGCGAGGTTCAAGCGGTAGTCTTCGGGGCGGCGGAGCGATTCGACCCGGAGGTTGAGCTGGACCGTCCCGCGTTTCAGGCGGTGGCGGACGAGGCGCTCGATGTCCGGCTCCAGGGCCGAGAAGGGCTCGCTGATGCGGGTCGAGAGCTTCAGGTGCCGCCCGTTGACGCTGCGAACCTCGACGCTGATGGTGCGGGCCTCGTCTTGCCGACGGGCTTCGCCGAATCCGGTCATGCTCAGGAGCACGGCGAGCCCTCCAGGGTCGTGATCGGGGGGAACCAGACGAGACCAACCAGGACCAGAGCGAGACGCAACACCGAGACCCGTCCGGTGCCGAGGAACCGACGGGCCGAAGGCGGCGCGAGGGGCGTCATGTCCGTCACGTCAGTTCGACTCGGGGGCCGGAGTCGGAGCGGGAGCCGGGGTCGGCGTCGGCGTGGCCGGTTCGCTGTCGGCGGCGCCGGGGGTCGGGGGCAAGTCGGACGTGCCCAGGTCGAGGCCGAGCGGGTCGGTGTCGGCGTCGGCGTCGGCATCAAAATCGGGGACCGGGGTGCTGTCGGTGGTGGTGTCGAGAACACCTTCCGGTAGGAACTGGCCGCCGGGCTGCTGCTGGGTGGTTCGGGAGACGTTGGCGTTGACGACCAGGCCCATGTTCAGGGCGATCCAGACCGAGGCGGTGACAATGGTGATGCGGGTAAAGACGTCGCCCGCCCGGGTGCCGAAGGCGCTCGATCCGCCGACGCCGCCGAAGGCCCCGGCCAGTCCGCCCCCTCGACCGCGCTGGATCAGGACCAGGCCGATCATGAGGGCTGAGACGAGGCCGATCAGGATGTAGGTCAGCCACTGCGGCAACAGGTAGCCGAGGAAGGTGCAGACGACCAGCGCGATGAGGCTGCTGATCACATAAGGCAGGATTTCCACAGTCGGGGACCTCGCAAAGGGATCGATCGGGACGATCGGCGACGAGCAGCAAGCAATCGGTGGCCCCGTTGGACCCGGCCGGGCCGAGTCCGACGGGAGGGGGAATGAATGGTTCGCTCAGGTCACGCCTTGCCGGCCTGGGTGACGGTGCGGGCGGCCTCGATGATGCCGAGGAAGTCGGCGGCCTTGAGGCTGGCCCCACCGACCAGGGCGCCGTCGATGTCGGGACGGATGAGCAGGTCGGCGGCGTTGTCGGGCTTGACGCTCCCCCCGTATTGGATGACGACCCGGGCGGCGATCGCTTCGCCGAAGCGGTCGGTCAGTCGAGCCCGGATGAAGGCGTGGACGTCCTGGGCCTGTTCGGGGCTGGCGGTCTTGCCGGTGCCGATGGCCCAGACGGGCTCATACGCCAGGACGACGCCGGCCATCTGCTCGGGTTCCAACCCGGCAAGCGAGCCGTCGAGCTGTTCGGCCACGACGGCCTCGGTGCGGTCCCCTTCCCGTTCGTCGAGGGTCTCGCCGATGCAGACAATGGGGATGAGGCCGATCTTCAGGGCGGCGTGGAGCTTCTGGTTGATGAAGGCGTCGGTTTCTCCGAGACCATGCCGTCGCTCGCTATGGCCGAGGATGACGTGGGTGCAGCCGACGTCGTTGAGCATGGCGCCGGAGAGCTCGCCGGTGTAGGCCCCCGAGGGCTCCGGGTGCATGTTCTGACCGCCGAGGCCGATGGGGGAGTTGGCCAGGGCGGCGTCGATCCGGTGCAGGAAAACCGAGGGGGGGCAGACGGCGACGCGGACGGCGTGGTCCTGGCCGACGCCTTCCTTGACGGCTTCGGCCAGGGCGACGGCGTCGGCCTCGGTCGAGGGGTTCATCTTCCAGTTGCCGGCGATGAACAAGGGTCGCATCAGGCGGAGTCCCGGGCGTTAAGGGGTTGCGGTGAAAGACGTTGCGGGTGATTTGTTTCGGGGTGGCTGGGGTCGTCCCGACCCCAGCGTCGGCGTCCTGGGCGGGTGGGAGCCTGGGGTCAAGATGACCCCAGCCACCCTGGCGTTTCGAATCGGATCAGACGGCCAGGCTCTCGCACGAATCGACCGTGCGGCCGAGGACGTCGGCCAGGCGGCGGAGGTCGTCGACGAGGGCGGCGAACTGGTCGGGCAAGAGGGCCTGCGGGCCGTCGGAGAGGGCCTTTTCGGGGCAGGTGTGGACCTCGATGTGGACGCCGTCAGCCCCGGCGGCGACCGAGGCGCGGGCCATGGCCGGAATCAGGTCGGGCCGGCCGGTCGCGTGGCTCGGGTCGGCGATGATCGGCAGGTGGCTCTGGCCCTGGGCGTTGGGGATGGCCGAGAGGTCCATCATGTTGCGGGTCGAGTCCTCGAAGCTGCGGACGCCGCGTTCGCAGAGGATGACCTTGTGGTTCCCTTGCGACATGATGTACTCGGCCGACATGAGCAGATCTTTGACGGTGGCGCTCATGCCTCGCTTGAGCATGACCGGCTTGTCGGTACGGCCGATCTCCTTGAGCAGGTCGAAGTTCTGCATGTTGCGGGCGCCGATCTGGAGCATGTCGGCGTATTCGCAGACGAGGTCGATCTGGCGGGGGTCCATCACCTCGGTGATGGTGGGCATGCCGAACCGCTCGCCAGCGGCCTTCAAGAGCTTCAGGCCGTCTTCGCCCATCCCCTGGAAGCTGTAGGGGCTGGTGCGGGGCTTGAAGGCGCCGCCGCGGAGGATGTTGGCCCCGGCGTTGCGGACGGCCTCGGCGATGCCGAACAGCGATTCCTCGCACTCGATGGCACAGGGGCCGGCGATGATGCCAAGGTGGCCGCCACCGATCCGAATTCCCTTGACCTCGATCACTGAGGGCTCGGGCCGGAACTCTCGGCTGGCGAGCTTGAACGGCTTGAGGACGGGGATGACCTGCTCGACGCCGTCGATCGCCTGCAAGGGGGTGGCTTCGAGTTTCCGCTCGTCGCCGATGACGCCGATGATGGTGCGGGAGACCCCTTGGCTGAGATGAGGTTGGAATCCGAGTTCTTCGATCCGCTCCAGGACATGCTGAATCTGGTCGGGGGTCGGCTGCGGCTTCAGGACAATGATCATCGGCCTCGGATCTCCGGCTCGATCGATGCGGACTCGTGGTGGCTGCGGCACGGTCGGTTGAGCCGATGGACCTGGGTGCGTGGCGCACCCTCCCCGACTCGGGTGTGGAAACGTCACAGTGTACCGGACCGATTCGGGCAACGGAAGTGCAAAGCCGAGCCTGGAAACGGTTGGATCGGGACAAGGGTGTGAGCCGCGCATGCCCCACCGGTCGCGGTGCGCTGTTGGGTGCGCCCCTGGGTGCGCAATTTGGCGCCCCGGGGAGGGAGTGGTTTTGTGTTGCGGGGAAATCAGTTGTGGCGAGCGGGTTCGGTTCGTTTCGGGAATCGGGGGGGAGGGATTGGAGCCACGGATGAAACACGGATGGAACACGGATGAGAGGGGAGGATGGGGAGGTGGAGAGGAGGGATAAGGATGGGAGGGGATGCGGCGGTGCGCTGTCGGGTGCGCGGCCTGGTGCGCCGTCGGGTGCGCTGGAAATGGGACGGGGGTTTGGTGGAAAGTTCTTGTGAGGAAAGAAGTTGCGGTGAGGAGGGGAGGTTCGTTTCGGGAATCGGAGGGAGGGCGAAGGCGCACCCAGGGAGTTGGGCGGAGGGGATGTTGCGTTGGTGAGCGCGAGGGGATTGGCGGCATGGAATGGTGGGTGGTGTCAATCGTGGTGGGTGTTTCGGTGTTGGGTTGGTGCAGAGGGGCGATCATTTGGTGCGAGGAACACACGGAGGAAGCCAGGGACGTTCGGGATCGTTCGGAAACCGCCGAGTGGTGGTTGCACAACGGGGAAAACATCGAGGAACGAGTGCTGGGGATGGCTCCAGGGCTGAGTGCCACAGGAAGATCGGCCGACGAAATCATCGGGAAATCGAGGAATTTTGGTCACACGAAATCGAGGGGAAAGGGCGGCCAAAAAGGGGGCGAGTTAGGCGGGGGATGTTTTACGGGCGACGAGCCAGAGGTTGCTGGCGAGGAGTTTCAGGGGCCAGACCTGTTCGAGCAGGGCGTTGAGCCGGTAGAGGGGGCGGTCGAGGCGGTTGAAAGCGGTCTGGAGCCAGCGGGGGAAGCCGTAGAGCATCGTCGGCAGGACGAAGGCGAAGCCGGCGTCGACGACCTGGAAGCCGGCGGCCTGGAGGATGGTGGTGGTCGATGGGATGGTATACAGGCGGTCGTGGGCGTTGTGCCTCAGAGTGCGCTGGAGGGCCTCGGTGTAGCTGAAGCGGTGCGGTAGGCAGGTGATGACGAAGGTGCCGCCGGGCCGGAGGATGCGGGCGATTTCGAACAGCGAGGTGGCGTCGTCGGCGACGTGTTCGAGGACGCCGTTGGAGGTGATGACGTCGAAGAACCCGTCGGGATAGGGCATGAAGACGGGGTGTTCGAGCTGCCGGTACTGCAAGCCGCTAAACTGGTGCAGGACGTGGAAGGGGCCGGGCGGGTAGAGGTCGGCGCCGTGCAGCTCCAGGGCGTCGCCGAGGCGGAGGCGGTAGACGCAGGAGTCGATCGCGTGCTGGCATCCCCACTCGAAGACGCGGCCGTGCAGGAGCGGGGTGATCTGGTCGAGCACTCGGAGGCGGCGGCGGAGGGGGACATCCTGTTCGATGTGGGCGGCGGAGTAGGCGAAGTCGGTGCCAAGGACGCCGGAGATGGTGTCCTCGCGTTTTTGACGCTCCCAGAGGACGCGGATCTGCTGGATCTCGGCGTCGTGGTCCCATCGGGGGGGCTGGGGGGCGGGAGCCTCGCGCGAGTGAACGGCCGAGGGACGGGTGGCGGAGGAACGGGGAGACGACTCCAGGACGTCGGCCATAAGGCGGGTTCCTTCCCGAAGGCGATGGTAGAGGAGCGATCGCGGCTTGGATCGGATCGGCCGGGCACCGAAGCCCTCCTGGGCGTCTCGGCCGGTCTGCTCGCGTTTGCTCTGTGTTCTATCGTCGATTGGGCCCGTCTTGTCTAGCGGAGCCCTCGGCCGCGGAGGAGGCCGTCGGCCCAGGCGGCGTCTTCGCCGGAGAGGGGGGGGACGGGTTCGGCGCGGTAGTCGATGTCGTCGTACTCGGCGTTCTCGTAGACCTGATCGATGAGGGCCTGGAGGCCGAGCGGGACGTCGGGATCGTGTTCACGGAGGGGGATGGGGAGGATGGGGAGGCGTTCTTGGAGTGAAAGGCGGAGAAGCACGGGAGAGGAGGGTACGCTGGCTCTCCAGATGCTTGCCAGGTAGACCGAGCGATCCGGGTCGGGAACGAAGCGATCGAACAGAGGGCCTCGATCGCCCTCCCGTCGCAAGTCGATCTGGAGCTGATTGATCCCGAGCGCAAATCGTTCGGCCTGATCGCGGCGGAGCCAATCGCGGAGGGGACCGGGCTGTTTGTCCTGAGGGCCGAAGAACTCGACCGTTGTGATCACGCGGCCGTCGTCCTGGAAGATTTTCAGGTAACGACTCCGATGGATCTCGTCGTCGCCGATCCACTCGCGATGATCGATCCGGGCTCGGAGATCGTCCGGCAATCCGGTGTTGAGCGCGTCGCTTCCATAGACGAGCACGGACGCTCGCACGTCTCCCCAGCAGGTCTCCAGGTACGGGTCCATGCCGGGGAAGGGGCGTTTCATGAGTCGGAAGCTTCCGGGGGCGAGAGGGGGTTGCCCCCTGGCATTGCCAGCGTCAGCTCTCGACGCAGTCGCCGCGGGGGTAGGAGCCGAGGATGGAGAGGCGTTCGCAGCGCTTGCGGACGGTGTCGAGGACCTTGGAGACGTTCGGGTCGTCGGCGTGGCCTTCGACATCGAGGAAGAAGAGATACGAAGGGTCGGCGCCGGGGATGCTCTCGGCGGAGACGGGGAAGGACTCGATCATCGTCAGGTTCAGGCCGCCTTTTTCGAACGGTGAGAGGACCTTGGAGAGGGCACCGGCCTGGTTGGAGATGCGGAGCAAGAGGGTGGTCTTGTCGCGGCCGGTGGGGGCCTCGGACTGCTCGGCGATGACGGCGAAGCGAGTGACGTTGTAGAGCTGGTCTTCGATGTTTTCGGCCAGGACGTCGAGGTCGTAGGCGTCGGCGGCGGTTCGGCTGGCGATGGCGGCGGAAAACTGCTCGCGCTGGGCGATCTCGGCGGCGTGGGCGGTGGAGACGACCTCGACGAGCGACGCCTGGGGCAAGTTCTTGCTCAGCCAGTGGCGGCACTGCGACAGGGCCTGGGCCTTCGAGTAGACGCGGCGGACGTCGGCCCAGGGGGTCTTGCCGAGCAGGCAGTGGTGAATCCGCAGCTTGACCTCGGCGCGGATCTTCAAACCCGCGTGGCGGGTGAACATCTCCAGGGTGTCGGAGATGCGGCCGTCGGTCGAGTTCTCCAGGGGGACGAGGCCGAACTGAACGTGACGGCGGTTGACCTCCTCGAAGACGGCGGCGATCGAGCCGACGGGGACATGCTCGACAGCGTTGCCGAACTTGGCGATCGAGGCGATGTGGCTGTAACTATATTTGGGGCCGAGGCAGGCCACGCGGAGACTGCGCTGAATGGACCGAGAACCGCTCATCAACTCTCGGAAGATGAGGCGGATGGTCTGGGCGGGCAAGGGTCCATTGCTGTGAGCCAGGGCCCTGGCGATGACCTCTTCCTCACGGGCGGGGGACCAGACTTCGAGGCCGTCACGTTCCTTGACCTGGCCGATCTGCGCGGCGATCTCGGCGCGACGGTTCAGGAGGCCCACGAGTTCCTTGTCGATCCGATCAATCTCGGCTCGCAGGCTGGCCAGAGTGGGGGCGCGTCGGGCGTCGACACGTCCTTTCCCCCGGCGTTGGGTGGCGTCGGGGGACGGGTCGCCTTTGGGCTTCGTCGGCATCGGGAGTCTCGTCGGCGAGCGGTCGGCCCCGAGGAGGGGCGGGGAGGCGGGGACTTCACTCGAATGGATTGCAAGTGATTACAAGGGGGTCGGGGGGATGTCAAGCGAATTCTCTCCGGCCGCTTTCGCCCCCGAGCGTCTTCGAATACAATCGAGCTGGTCAAGGTCGCGGTCGGGTCGTCGGAGGGGTTCTGCCAAATCGGCAGGTCCTGGAGATGGGGCCCGGAATCGAGCCTGCCATTTCGGCGCTTGTCGGACGAGTTTCTGGTGGGTTCCGGATGGTAAACCTCGCCGGAACATCTTTGCTTTCAGGAGCTTGCGTTGCTCCGCCGTCGAGTTGCTCGAAGCAATGGTACACCGCTTGCGTTAGGAATCCGAACATATTGCCCGCCTGAGCGCCCGGGATGTGACTCTGGGGCGGAAGGACGGGGGAGCGGGCGGACTGTTTTGAGGTCCGGCCGGAGCCTTGGGGCGGATCACTCGGGAAAGGAGCAGCGACGTGGCAGAAGGTGAAAAGATTATCGGGATCGACCTGGGCACGACCAACAGCGTCGTCGCCGTGATGGAAGGCGGCGACGTGACGGTGATCGCCAATCAGGAAGGCAGCCGGATCACCCCGTCGGTCGTCGCATTTACCACCAAGGGCGAAACCCTTGTGGGCGAGCCGGCCAAGCGGCAGGCGATCACCAATCCGAAGGGGACGATCTACTCCATCAAGCGCTTCATGGGCCGTCGCCATAGCGAGGTCAAGGGCGAGGAGCGGATGGTCCCCTACGAGATCACCGGCGGCGAGAGCGATTACGTCCGGGTTCAGTCGGGCGGCAAGGACCAGACGCCTCCGGAAATCTCGGCGTTGATCCTTCGCAAGCTGAAGGAAGCGGCCGAAAGCTATCTGGGCCACAAGGTTCGCAAGGCCGTGATCACCGTGCCGGCCTACTTCAACGACAGCCAGCGCCAGGCGACCAAGGACGCCGGGCAGATCGCCGGCCTCGAAGTGGCGCGAATCATCAACGAGCCGACGGCCGCGGCATTGGCCTATGGGCTCGACAAGAAGAAGAATGAAAAGATCGCCGTCTTCGACCTCGGCGGCGGCACGTTCGACATCTCGATTCTGGACGTCGGCGACGGCGTGTTTGAGGTCCTCTCGACCAACGGCGACACGCACCTCGGCGGCGACGACTGGGACGAGGCGCTCATCCACCACATCGCCGATCAGTTCCAGCGCGAGCAAGGCATCGACCTCCGCAAGGACCAGATGGCCCTGCAACGCCTGAAGGAGGCGGCCGAGAAGGCCAAGAAAGACCTCTCGTTCCAGGCGCAGGCCGACATCAACCTGCCGTTCATCACGGCCGATCAGACCGGGCCGAAGCACCTGACGATGAGCATCAGCCGGGCCGAGTTCGAGAAGCTCACCGACAAGCTGTTCGAGCGCTGCAAGGGGCCGGTCAACAAGGCCATGCAAGACGCCGGCTTGAAGGCCAGCGACATTGACGAGGTGGTGCTCGTCGGCGGCTCGACCCGGATGCCCCGCATCCAGCAGATCGTTCAGGACATCTTCGGCAAGGAACCGCACAAGGGGGTCAACCCCGACGAGGTCGTGGCCATCGGCGCGGCCATCCAGGGTGCGGTCCTGACCGGAGACGTCAAGGATCTGCTCTTGCTGGACGTGACCCCGCTGTCGCTCGGCCTGGAAACGAAGGGGGGCGTGATGACCGTGTTGGTCCCCCGGAACACGACCATTCCGACCGAGAAGAAAGAGACCTTCACCACCGCCGACGACAACCAGTCGGCCGTGACGATCAAGGTCTACCAGGGGGAACGGCCGATGGCGGGCGACAACCGCCTGCTCGGCGAGTTCAACCTCGACGGCATTCCGCCGGCGCCGATGGGCGTGCCTCAGATCGAGGTGACGTTCAACATCGACGCCAACGGCATCCTCAATGTTTCGGCCCGAGACAAAGGGACGAACAAGGAGCAGAAGATCACGATCCAGTCGTCCGGCGGCCTGAGCCAGGACGAGATCGAAAAGATGCGCCGCGACGCCGAAAGCCACGCTGCCGACGACAAGCGCCGTCGCGAGCTGGCCGAGGCCCGCAACGAGGCCGAGCAGCACGTCTACCGCATGGAGAAGCTCATCTCCGAGAACAAGGAGAAGCTCTCCGAGGCCGACGTCTCGGCCGTGCAGGCGGCCATCGCCAAGGTCAACGAGGTGAAAGGCTCGGACGACCCGGCGACGATCCGGTCGGCCATTGATAACCTGATGCAGGCCAGCCGGGCGATGTCCGAGCACCTGTACGCCGCCTCGGGAGCCACCGGGGCCGAGGCCGGAGCCGCCGGCGCGGCCGGTGGCGACGCCGGCCAGGCCCCTGGCGGTGACGGCGCCCATGCGGGCGGCCAGGGCGAAGACGTCATCGACGTCGAGTTCGAAGAGAAGAAGTGACGGAAGGTTCCGTGACACTGACCCCGGCGGGGTCGCCGATCCGATCGCCCTGGCATGGCCGGGGGACGGACGCGGCGACCCCGGAGCCATTCGGCGGCCATCGGGGCGCCGCCGACGCCGCCCGGCTCAATGGGCTTGCAAGGCTTGACCGCACCCACCCCCCTGCCCGGCTCCACCCGAGACCCTGGAGCCGAGCTTCGTTGCCCCGATTCCGGGAGGATGGCGATGGTTCTTGACGATGCCCGGCCGGTTTACCCCTTGCTCGTGAAAATGGCTCGCGAGTTGGCCGAAGATGCTCGCAACGGCAAGCGAGGCGGCTGGATCACCTACGATGACCTCTGCCGACGCTGCGGCGAGGAACTGTCGATCAAGGAATCGCCCCGCACCGTGTTCGCCCGCCGGCTCAAGCCGATCCAGGCCGCCTGCATCGAACACGACAAGCCCGACCTGGCGGCCCTGGTCATCCAGAAGCCCAAGCGGAGCGACTCGGGAGAGCTGCTCCGCCCCTCAGCCGCCTGGTGGGAGATCTACGTGACCCGCTCCGAGGCCGAGGCGGAAGACGTGCGGTTCTGGTTCGAGCGCTACCGGATCGCCCGCGATTTCGACTGGCCGGATGAGCCGTTCTTCTGAACGAAGGTCGGTTTGGGTCGGCGTCGTGCGAGGAGCTTCGTTGATGAGCACGTTCTTCAATGGCTTCGACCTCGGATCGACCTGTTCCGGAGGAATGACCACGACGCCCGGCAGCAGGACCAGGGCCGATTCGTCAGAGGATCGGCTGGTTCGGACCGGGCAGCGAGCTGAAGGTCGTGCAGGTTGATCAGGAGGGTGATGACACGATCACGATCATCGTGGAGGACTTCACGTCCTTCATCCGGGGCCTGCAAGACGAGGTCGAGGACGAAGCCGGCCCCTGACCCGCCGATTCGGTCTGTCCGAGAGATCGACCCCAAGTGACCGGGAGGACAGGGTGATGGCATCCCGAACCGAAACGGACGTCGATCGCCTGAGGCATCCGGAGGTGGAGCCCACGCTCCCGGAATGCTGGTACGACCGCTCGTCGATCTCGGCGGACGCGATGGTCACGATCGAGGACCAGACCGAGGAAGACTTCTTCCGGTTCGCCCCCGAGAATCGCTATTGCGAACTCATTGATGGGGTCGTGTACATGCCCTCTCCCGTGACCTGGCGTCATCAGGACTTTGTCGGGTTCTGGTATGTGCTTCTGTCGTGCTTCTGTGACGCACGCGACCTCGGTAAGGTCGGGATGGGGCCGGCGGTACTACGGGTCGCGCCAGGGCGTGATCTTGAGCCGGACGTTTTCGTCGCGCCGGTCGGTGTGGAACCGCTTCCCCCTCAAGGGTTGGCGATGGGGGCGGCCGTCCTGGTCGTCGAGATTCTCTCGCCCGGCAACCGCTCGCACGACCTGAAGCGCAAGGCGCAGATTTACCGTGAGGCAAGGCTCCCGGAGATCGTCTTTGTCGACGATCGGGACAAGGTCCTGATCGTCGAGCGGTTGGCCGGAGAGGAGTACGAGACGGTTCGGCTCAGGTCGGACCGGTGGGAGTCCTCGGCGGTGCCGGGCTTCTGGCTCGACGTCTCGTGGCTCTGGGAAGACCCGTTGCCGAGCCCGCATCGACTGATCAATCCGATCCTCGGGAACCCGGCCGGCTGAGCATCGAGACCAGGCCATGACCGACCTCGACGCCTTGATCCGACGCTCCTGGCCGGTCCTGAGGGAGGCGGTGCAGATGGGCAGGACGGTCACCTATACCGAGCTGGCGGGGCGGGTGGGGCCGCCGTTGAACCGGAGGCACCTGCATCGGCAGTTGCTCATTCCCCTGTCCGAACGTTGCCGACGAGCGGGCTTGCCCGACCTGGCGGCCCTGGTTGTTCGCAAAGATACCGGCATGCCCGGCGGCGGCTGGCATGTGCCGTATCCCGAGGCCGATCCCGACCGCGCGTGGGCCGAGGCGCTGGAGCAATGCTTGCGCTTCGACTGGCCGCGCGACGTGCCGGCCGGATTGCTGGAATCCGACGGTTGAATCACCCATTTCAGGGGCATTGAAGGCGAACGATTCGGTGGTTGGCGTCGTAGTGTCATGAACGAACTGATGGTTCGAGAGAATTCCATATGACGCTCGGGCCGATGCCGGCCCGAAGGTGGGGGAAGGGAGGACGATCATGGCGATGCGATTTGAGAAACTGACCCTCAAGAGCCAGGAGGCGGTGCAGCAAGCTCAGGGGATCGCCCGCGAGCAAGGGCATCAGCGGCTGGTGCCGATGCACCTGCTGGCTGCCCTGCTCGACCCGGATCAAGTGGTGGTCAAGTCGATCCTGCAGCACCTCGGGGTCAATCCGGCGCAACTGAAAAAAGCGGTCGATCAGGGGCTCGACGCCCTGCCCAAGGTCTCTGGAGGCGACCAGACCCTGAGCCCCGAACTGGCCCAGGTCTTCGACGCCGCGCAGGCCGAAGCCGACCGGATGAAAGATCAGTATGTCTCGGTCGAGCATCTCTTGATTGGGCTTTGCAAGGTCAAGAGCCGCGCCCACGAGGTGCTAGCGGCCCTGGGAGTGACCGAGCAAGATGTGCTGAAAGCCTTGCAAAACGTTCGAGGAGGGCAGGCCGTGACCGATCCGAACCCGGAAGACAAATATCAGGCACTCGAACGCTACGGCCGGGACCTCGTCGAGCTGGCCCGGCAAGGGAAGATCGACCCGGTCATCGGCCGCGATTCCGAGATCCGCCGCGTGGTTCAGGTGTTGAGCCGTCGGACAAAAAACAACCCGGTGTTGATCGGTGAGCCGGGCGTGGGCAAGACGGCGATCATCGAAGGGCTTGCGCAGCGAATCGTCTCGGGAGACGTGCCGGAAACCTTGAAAGACCGCAAGCTCATCGCCCTGGACATGGGGGCCTTGATCGCCGGGACGAAGTACCGAGGAGAGTTCGAGGACCGGCTCAAGGCTGTCCTGAAGGAGGTGACCAGCTCCGAGGGGAAGGTCATCCTGTTCATCGACGAGCTGCACCTGGTCGTCGGGGCCGGCAAGGCCGACGGCGCGATGGACGCCGCGAACCTGCTCAAGCCGGCACTCGCCCGCGGCGAGCTGCGCTGCGTGGGGGCGACGACGCTCGATGAGTACCGCCAGCACATCGAGAAGGACCCGGCCCTGGAACGCCGATTCCAGCCTGTGTTCGTGGGTGAGCCGACGGTCGAGGACACGATTTCGATCCTCCGAGGGTTGAAAGAACGTTACGAAGTTCACCACAAAGTCAAGATCAAGGATTCGGCACTTGTGGCGGCGGCGAAGCTGTCGGACCGATACATCACCGATCGGTTCTTGCCGGATAAGGCGATCGACCTGGTGGACGAGGCGGCGAGCCGGTTGTCGATGGAGCAGCAGTCGGTGCCGACCGAGATCGACATGCTCCAGCGAAAACTCTTGCAACTGCAACTGGCCGAGCGGATGCTCCAGGGAGAACACGAAGAACACGCCCAGGAACGCCTGGCCGAGATCGAGGACCAGATCGCCGACATCGAGCGGCAGCTCCAGGACCTCCGCCGCCAGTGGGAGCTGGAGAAGTCGGGGCTCGGCGACATCCACGGCATGCGGGAGCGGCTGGCGCAGATCCAGATCGAGTTCGGCCGCGCCTACGACGAACTCCGCCAGATGCAGCAGCGGGGCGAGCTCCCCGGAGAGGACCGCTACCGGGCATTGGCCCAGCTCGACGCCGAACGCAAGGAACTGGAGCGCCGGATCGGCGAGAGCGAGGCGAACGCCGAGGCCGACGGCCAGGCCCAGGAGGGCCGCCGATTGCTCAAGGACGAGGTCGATGCCGAGGAGATCGCCGAGGTCGTCAGCCAGTGGACCGGCATTCCGGTGAGCCGGATGCTCGCCACCGAGCGGGAAAAGCTCTTGAAGCTGGAGGATCATATCCACCAGCGTTTGGTGAATCAGGAGCAGGCCGTACACGCTGTCTCCGAGGCCGTGCGACGCGCCCGGGCCGGGTTGCAGGACCCGAACCGGCCGATCGGCTCGTTCCTGTTCCTCGGCCCGACCGGCGTGGGCAAGACCGAACTGGCCAAGGCACTGGCCGAGTTCCTGTTCGACAGCGAGCAGGCGATGGTGCGCATTGATATGAGTGAATACGGCGAGCGGCACAACGTCGCCCGTCTGATCGGTGCCCCTCCCGGCTATGTCGGCTATGAGGAAGGGGGCCGGTTGACCGAGGCGATCCGTCGACGGCCGTACTCGGTGATCCTGCTCGATGAGGTCGAGAAGGCGCATCGAGACGTGTTTAACGTCTTGCTCCAGGTCCTCGACGATGGCCGCCTGACCGACGGCCACGGGCGGACGGTCGACTTCCGGAACACGGTCATCATCATGACCAGTAACCTTGGCAGCCAGGCGATTGCCGAGCTGGCCGGGGCCGACCGCGAGGACGAGATGAAGGCCGCCGTCCGTGAGGTCCTTCGCCGCGAGTTCCTGCCGGAGTTCCTCAACCGGATCGACGAGACGGTGATCTTCCACCCGCTCGGCATGAGCGAGCTGACGCAGATCGTCGACATCCAGCTTCGAAGGCTTGAACACCTGTTGACCGAGGCAGGCTTGTCGTTGAAGGTCACGCCCAAGGCGAAGTGGCAACTGGCCGAGGAAGGCTTCGACCCGACCTTCGGCGCTCGACCGCTCAAGCGGGTGATCCAGAGCCGCCTGGCGAACCCGATTGCCACCGGTCTGCTCGACGGTTCGATCGCCAAGGGGTCGACCCTTCAGATCGACTGGGACGAGGCCGGTGAACGCTTCACCTTCAGCCCCGCCGCCACCGAGGCTCCGGCGGAAGCCTGAGCCACGTTGCGGAAGAATTCCGCGAAATAAGTGCTCGGCCCGGACGGCTCGCCGGTCGTCCGGGTCAAGCCGCGCGCGGAGGGAGCGAGCGGTCAGACCGCTTCGCGGGTGGTGGATGACCGGCCGTTGCTCGTTGCCGATGGCGAGACGGCGGACCCGTTGCGTGGGCCGCACGATCGACGCAACATGATGGGAAAAACGCTTGACAGGGTCTGTTGCATCGGAACACTATAGGTCCATTCCGCAACGTGTGACTGGGACATCTTCCTGAACATCGGATCGTCGGGCTCGAATCTTCTTCATGAGTGATCGCCTGATTCGACAACGCTGGTGGGTCGCCTGCCTCTACTGCCTCGCGGTGGTGTTGGCGCAGGGAATCCACGCCCCGCATGGGGAATTGCCAGCGGTCGGCGGGCACACTTCCGCAGAGACCTGCGGGGATGATCACCACGAGAACGGCAACGATCAATCGTCCTGGGATGTTGCTGGTGTTGCTCCTTGTGTGAGCGATTGTCCCTCATGCACGTTCCTCCTGAACCATCAGGCCCTCCTGGCCGACCAGACCGAGGTCGTGCGTGCAGCGCACGGTGCTGATCTGGTCTGTTTGACACCGGCACTCCCCCGCCTCTCCTCCGCCCTCGCCCGGAACCGGGCTCCTCCTCTCGCCTGAGAGATTGACCGACCGCGTCTGCGCGCCCCACATCTCTGCGAAGGCGCGATCTGACCGGTTTTGGCCTCGGTGCGCGTTGCGCTTCACGTCGCCGCATCCGAAGCCCACGCCATCGACCTCCGCTTCCGAGCCGATCATCCGTCTCGGGGCGCGGGTTTCTCGGCATCCATCGCCACATCCGCCCCAGCGCCGACCGCAACACCCCATCGCGGGCTGTCTCGACACGGGCGTTGAGGGTGCGTCCAGACATCTTACGGAGAGTCATTTATGCGTATTTCTCGTCGCGAGGATTGTCGCCAGGCGTTTACGCTGGTCGAACTCCTCGTGGTGATTGCAATTATCGGGATTCTGGTGGGGTTGCTCCTGCCGGCGCTGGTCTGGTCGCGCGAGTCGGCACGGAGGGCCCAGTGCCAGAACAACATGAGACAGCTTGGAGCGGCCTGGTTGATGTTTGTCGAGAAGAATCAGGGCCGGTTCCCCGAGACGAGTCATTACAACACGGCACCGGGGGACATCCACAAATCCTGGGTGTTCAAGCTTGAGCCGTACCTGCAAAACCTTTCCGAGATTCGGATCTGCCCGTCCGATCCGGACCGCATGGCGCGGCTCAAGGGTCAAGATGCCGAGGATCCGACGATCCAGGTGCTGGACCCTGTGACCAATACGATGGTCAGCGCGGTGCTGCCAAAGACCTCGACGAGCTATGCCTACAACGACTACCTCGATGGGGGCTGGCGGGGGAGGCGCGATGCGTTTGGAAGACCCATGCCATCGACCCCAGCCGATCGACTCAGGGTCCGTCAACTTGCGGAACTCAAGTCGCCCGCTCGGACGATTCTAATGTTTGAAGGTCGAGTTGCGACGACCCTCTATGGCGACCATACCCATTCCGGGACCTGGCACCAACCCACTCCGCCCCAGACGTACTGGACCAACGTGACAAGCGAGATTGCCCCTTCACGTCATCGTGGTACAGCAAATTATCTGTACGCCGATGGTCACGTCGAAACGATCGAGGAATCACGGTTGAAGGAGCGGGTTGAGCGAGGAGATCGATTTGCGGAGCCCGGCAAGGGCTGATTGCCCTTCGGCTTCCGTACGCCCCTCGGCGCATCGGGGGGATGTCCGGACCGGCCTGTGAGTCGGAACGGCCGCCGGCAACGGTTGTCGGCGGGAATTTGAGCGTCAAGCCTCACGAATGCCAAAAGGAGAGTGATGCGTATGAGTTTTCATCGATTTTTTTCTCGTGTTGTGGGAGGTGGGCTCCTTGCCTTCGCGTTCTCAATGGGCCTTGGGGATGTGGCAATCGCCGATACGATCATCTCCGGCGGTCACTGGGACGTTGATGTCGAGTACGATGGCGCGAATGAGGAATTCGAGCTTCACTGGCATCTTCATGGCACGGATACGGTGATCGAAACGGACGAGGCGTTGCTTTATCTCGATCCATCGAATACGGCACTGACCCGGCCTGGTGGGGCGCAGTGGGATTTCCTCGGAACTGGGGCCGGCGATCTGGTCTATATCCTTCCATTTGATGAACCGGCCGATCTGTCGAGCCTGGTCTGGCTTGGACTCTCGGCCGAGGAGATTCCGACCGGAACGTTCAATCCCAACAACATCACCCTAAGCCTGGTCGGTTTTAGTGGCCCGGGAGAATTCTCGCTCTTCACAACCGATTCTTTCGGCAATCCGAACGTCTTCATGGCGACCTCGGATGGGCTGAGTAGCGGTGATGCCATCAACCTAACTCTTGGAAGCCATCGTCATGCGAACTGGGCCTTCAGCGAACTTGGCCTGTACGGTCTGACGTTTGAGGCTTCGGGAACGCTTCTGGACGGTCGAGTGATCCGAAGCACGCCGACGACGTTCTACTTCGGTGTCGGAGTGAATTCGTTCCCCGGTCAACCCGGAGTCATTCCTGAACCGGCGAGCCTGGTGATGCTGGGGATGGGGGTGCTCGCCGTTGGTGGGGCAGCGTTGCTGCGAAGGCGCCGCGAGGGGTTCGAATCGAAGACGGTGTAAAGGGCGTGGGAGGTGGCACTCGCACAACGCCCTCTACACCGCGGTTCCCTCCGCGTGTGATTTCTCAGTGACGCGAGGGGCCGCGGAGCGGTCGGCAAACCGCTCTGCGGTTTCCTCATTCTATGACCTTCCTGCTCCCTCGGGCTAGGGGGCCGGTTGAGACTGAGCGTTCGTTGGGAACGACCAGTTCAGCCGGTTCCCTGTGAATCGCTTCCCAGGCGGGCGGTTTCTTTCCATCAGCGCGGGAGAACCCCGATGAGTCAAACCTTCGCCGTTCGACGAAACGGCTTTACTCTGATCGAACTTCTTGTGGTCATCGCGATTATCGGGGTGCTGATCGCTCTGCTGCTGCCGGCGGTGCAGGCGGCACGAGAGGCGGCACGGAAGGCGCAGTGCCTGAATAACCTGAAGCAGATCGGGCTCGCGTTGCACAATTACGAGACCAATCACAGCACGTTTCCACCGGGTTGGACGGCCTACTTCGAGGAAGAACATCACCACGACGATGATCATGATGACGACCACGACGGCCACGGATTCTCAGGAACCCGATTCAAGGACGGGGATGACGAACTGGCCGGCTGGCCGGGGTGGGCCTGGGGAAGTATGATCTTGAATCAGGTCGAACAGGGCCCGCTTTACGACGCGATCAATTTCGATCTGTCGGTCGATTTGCCGTCGAACGTGACGATTCGGCTCGCGCGGGTCGCGTCGTTCATCTGCCCGTCGGACAACGAGGTGGCCCTGGTGCCGGTTCGGGACGAGGGCGATTCGCTGACGTTGACCGAGGTGAGCACGGGGAATTACATCGGGAGCAATGGAATCGGCGAGATCGGCCCTGAAGACGGTCAGGGGATCTTTTACATGAACAGCCGGACGCGGATCTCGGACATCCGAGACGGAACGAGCCAGACGATTGCCGTGGGCGAGCGGAGCTTCAACCTCGCGCCGGTGACCTGGACGGCTCGAACGCCGCACGGCTGGAATTACAAGACGCCGCCGAGCCAGGGGGGAGACGCTCGATTCCTCTCGTACCCGCACCCGGCCTTCTCGATGGTGATTGGGACGGTCGGGATTTCGGACCCTCCCCGGACGCCGAATCATCCTCGGGCGCACCCGGAGGATTACTGGAGCCGGCATCCCGGTGGTGTGAATTTCCTGTTCGCCGACGGATCGGTTCACTTCATTCGTGACTCGATCTCGCAGTCCGTCTTCCTGTCGCTGGCGACCCGAAAGGGTGCCGAGGTTGTCTCGGCCGACCAGTACTGAGTTCGAGACCGTTCCGCGACCGAGCCGGATGGGGAACGCCGCGGTCGTTGCCCGCCATCGACCCCAATCCGGCCCGGAGTGTTCGAAGACCGATGATCGAGCCAAACGAGCCTGAGGAGCAACGATCGGCGTCGGATCGCCGCGTGGTCCTGGCCCTGTTGTTCACCTCGGGAGCCGCGGCCCTGATTTACGAGGTGTCGTGGTCGCGGCAGATCGGCCTCTTGTTCGGGCACACGGTGCATTCGGCGGCAGTGGTGCTGACGTGCTATTTTGTGGGGATGGCGATTGGTTCGGTCCTGGCGGCGCGGTGGGTGGGGCGGGTGATTCCGCTGCTGGGTTACGGCGTGGCGGAACTGGTGGTGGCGGGATGGGTGCCGTGGGTGCCGAGGCTGCTGGATGCGGTCGAGCAATCCTCGTGGGCGGCCTGGCTGTCTCATCCTGAGCCGGTCGTACAAGTGTTGATTCGATGGGGGCTGGCGTTTGGCTTGCTGCTCCCGGCGACGGTGGGCCTGGGGGCGAGCTTGCCCTTCATGGCCGAGCATCTTTCGCCCGATCGGCGCCTGGCGCCGGGGCGGGTGGCTCTGGCGTATGCGCTGAACACGGCCGGAGCACTGGTCGGGGTGGTGTTGACGACCGCGGTCTTGATGCTCGCCGTCGGCGTTCGGGGCAGTGGCTGGATTGCGGCGGCGCTGTCGGGAGGGTGTGGGATCGTCGCCTGTCTCATGGCGATCAGGGGGCGCGCGGGTGGTCAGGAATCGAAATCGGGGGTGGAGTCGAAGTCGGAAGCACGGGAGGTGTTGACTGGGCAAAGCGTCACGGATTCCAAAGGATCGGTTGGGTTCTGGTTGGCTCTGGCAGCGCTTTCGGGGTTTGGAACGCTGGGATTGCAGGTTCTTTACACCCGGATGTTCTCCCTGGTTTTTCATAACAGTACCTATACGTTTGGCGCGGTGTTGACGGTGTTTCTGGCGGGTCTGGCGATCGGGTCGGCCGCGGTGGCTCGGTTGCATCGACGGATGTCAGCCGAGCGGTTGCTGGGAATCGCGGCCGGGCTGGGAGCGGCGGGCGTTTCGCTCTCGGTGCCGGTGTTTCTTGGGTTAACAAATCTGGACTCGTTCACATTTGGATCAACATTCACCGCGTATTTGGTCGGGGTGTTCGGGCTGGTGGCTCTGGTGGTCTTGCCGCCGGTGAGCGTTCTGGGCGCGGTCCTGCCGGGGATCTGGAAGGCGGCCGGAGCCTCGGGGATGGGAGGCGGTGCGGTGGTGGGTTGGCTGACGGCCGGCAACGCGCTGGCCGCGGCGCTGGGAGCGTTGCTGGCGAGCGTCGTCTTTCTGCCGAGCGTGGGGCTGTGGCCGTCGATCGTGGTCTTTTCGCTGATTTTTGGGCTGATTCCGGTTGTGCTTCTGGTGCGATCGGGGAGGAGGCTGGCCGCCGTCGGGGTGGTTCTGGTGCTTGTGGGGCTCGGGGGGGTTGCGATTACGGCTCCGGGACGGGTTCGGACCTTACCTCCGGACCCGAGGATCAGGATTCTCGCCGGCTGGGAGGGGGCGTACGGATTGGTCGAGGTAGTTCAGGTGGCCTCCGGGAATCGAATTCTGCGGCAAAACCTGCATTACGGGCTGGGGTCGACCGGCCGATCGACCGTCAGAGAATTGCGGCAGGGGCACCTGCCGCTCTTGTTGCATCCCGACCCGCGCGAGGTCCTGTTTCTGGGGCTGGGAACGGGGCTGACCTCGGGGGCGGCGACGATTCACCCGCAGGTGGATCGGATCGAGATCGTCGAGTTGATTCCGGAAGTGGTCGAGACGGCCCGCTTCTTCGAGCCGGAAAATCTCGGCGTGGTCGGTCATCCAAAGGTGACCATTCGAATCGACGACGCCCGGCACGACCTGCTTGCCTCGGGGAAGACCTACGACGCGATCATCTCTGACCTGTTCGTGCCCTGGGAAAGCCGCGCGGGGTATCTCTACACGGTGGAACAGTTCCGGCTGGCCCGATCGCGGCTCAATCCGGGAGGGCTGTTCTGCCTGTGGTTGCCGCTCTACCAGCTTGGGGCGACCGAGCTGACGATGATTGCGGATAGCTTCGCCTCGGTGTTTCCCAGCACCTCGATTTGGTGGGGTCAGCTTGCGTCGGACCGAGCGATGCTGGCGTTGATCGGGTCCGAGGCACCGCTGACGATTGACCCGAATCGGGTCGATGCCACTCTGCCGTTGCTGACCGATACGCGGAACGATCCCGAGCGGTATCTCGACTCGGCCGAGACGTTGGCCCGCCTTTATGGGGGAGACTGGCCGCGCCCTGCCCCGGGAACCCGGCTCAATACGGACGAACACCCTCGCGTGGAGTTCCTGGCGCCGATCCGACAACGCAACGACCGCCTTCTGTCGGGTGAGCGGTTGCTCGACCTGTTCGATCAGCGGTTCCGGCGCCTCCCGTTCCACCAAATTCTGGATGAGCCGAAACCGCGCGACCAGGGGATCGTGATGTATCGGCGTCGGGTCTGGCAGCGGGAGCAACTGACAAGCGGAGCGTTGTGAGTCTGAGGGATGATGATTTGTGTTGAATGGTGATTTCGTTGAACACCTGAACGTGTGCGAGTTTCTTGAGCGGCGACATTGAGCTTTGCGAAGGGTTTGCGGACTGCGCCGGGGCGCTGTCCTCCTGAGATCGGGGTGTGGGTGGGGAGGTTCCTGGGTTTGGGATTGAAGTCGGGGGCGAGTGTGTGTGTTCGGGTGATGTGGTTTAAGAATTCGGGGGGATCAAAAAATCTTTTGCGTTCGTGACGCAGTGAAGCTATTGTTTGAGGCGCTTTTGGAACTGAACCGGTTTCGATCTGGCAAGGAATGGCCATCAGCGGTCAGCATTTCTCCCGAATCCGGTTCTTGCGATCGGAATCATTTCTCCTGGTTTCGATTGTCGGTGACAGTCTGTCGTTTCCTCTCCCTGCTCGTTTCCGCCAGTATGTCCGTAGGTTGCGCATGGGTGATGTCAGGCATGCTCCTGGCTTCATGCGTCAGGCGTGCTGTTGTCTCGGAGTCCCTTTTGACAGGAGAGCGACCTTGTATCATCGAGAACGTCGCGGCTTCACGTTGATCGAGTTATTGGTGGTCATCGCCATTATCGGTGTCTTGATCGCCTTGCTGTTGCCGGCCGTGCAGAGTGCGCGTGAAGCGGCTCGCCGGGCCCAGTGCACGAATAACCTGAAGCAGATCGGGTTGGCGGTGCACAACTATCATGACACCTGGGGAGCGTTCCCGATGGGCGAGATGCCCGGCGGGCTGTCGCCTCAGGTGGGGTTGCTGCCGTTCCTGGAGCAGACCCAGGTGTACGACTCGTTCAACTTCAACCTGGGCGTGCGCTGGATCTGGACCGACCCGGCGACCATTACCGTGGGCCGGACCAAGATCAGTGCCTACGTGTGCCCCTCAGAAATTTACACCGAGTACGCCAGTGACGCATTTCAGTTCTGGGCCTCGAATTACGCCTGGAACTCGGGAACGTGGTATCCTCGCACCCAGCAGTGGGACGGCCTGTTCGGCCGATCGTACGGGCGGAACAATAGTACCGAGGCGACCATCGGCGGTCTGCCGAACAACGCCTTGAGCCTGGTCAACTTCGCATCGATCAAGGACGGCACCAGCAACACCCTGCTGTGCGCCGAGGTGGCCAATGGCCCGCTGGTGGTGGGAGCGGCCCGGACGAAGGTCTCGGACTGCTACCAGGCGGTTGGTCTGAGCAATACCTCGACGGTTCAAGAGGCGGTGACAGCGTGCAATCAGATTGACTGGGGCTCTGGGGAGATTCCCTGGGGCGGATCGTGGCGATACAAAGGTTACGCCTGGGTCGAAGGTTCGATCTGGCGCAACTGGTTCAACTCGATTCGGACCCCGAATCAGACCTGCTGCCGTCCGTCGGACTGGTGGTTCATCATGAAGCCTGCCTCGTCGTATCACCCGGGCGGCGCCAACGCGGTGATGGCCGACGGCAGTGTGAAGTTCTTCAAAGAAACGGTCGCGCTGCCGACCTGGATGGCCCTGAGCACCCGGGTTGGCGGTGAGGTGGTCAGCTCCGATCAGTTCTGATTGCGAGCGGATTGGCCCACGCACGCGCAGCGATTGGTTCACGACCCATTCCCATCCCGATCGCTCGGGGTGGGGAGGGTCGTCCCATGCATGGCTCAGCTCTGATTGGTGCAATCAGGCAGGGTTGTCATGCATTGCTCGGAGATTTTCCTCGTTCGAAATTCCTTGAAAGGTTCACGTCGCGATGCAATTTTTCCGACGAAACGCGCTCGGTTTCATGATTGGTGCCTCCCTGATGGCGGTCCTGAGCCTTCCCGGTTGTGGTGAGAAGCCGCCGCCGCCGGTCGAGATTGATGAGATTGATTTCGAGGAAGCCGAGAAGGAGGCGACCAAGGAATACGGGGGTGAGATGTAAGATCTCGCATGAGATCGAGGGAGTGTCATTGTATGGGTTTGCTCCCAGGGGGAAGGCCGACTCGGGCCTTCCTCCATCGTTTTTTGGTGTTCGGGGTCGGGGCGGTTCTGCTGACGATGCTCGGGTGTCGCAAGGCGACCGATGGCGCTGTTGGTGATCGGAGCGGAGCAAGACCGGCTCGGGCTCCGATTTCGAAGCCTGAGGTCGGCCCCTGGTTCGTGGACCGTGCCCCTGAGTTCGGGATCGACGTGGTGACGCGATCCGGCGACCCGCGAAAGCATTGCGTACTCGACGCGATCGGGACGGGAGTCGCCCTGTTCGACATGGACACCGACGGCGATCTCGATCTCTTTGTCGCCGGTGGGAGCGAGGTTCGGGAGGGAGCGGTGCGGTCGGCCGGTGGTCCCTGGCTGTTCCGCAACGACGGCCCCGGACAATGGTCGGACACGACCCAAATTTCGGGTCTTCGGCACACCGGATGGGCCCAGGGGGTGGCCGTGGCCGATTTCGACGCCGACGGCTTCCCGGACCTGATCGTGGTGCAGCATGGTCCCGACACGCTCTGGCGGAACCGGGGAGACGGCACGTTCGAGGATGTGACCCGAGCCGCCGGGATCGACGACCCGAGCTGGGGCGTTTCGGCCACCTGGGGAGATGTGGACGAAGATGGATGGGTTGACCTTTATGTAACGAACTACCTGGAGGTCGATCCCCTTCACCCCCCTGCCCTGAACGATTATTTGCCCGGTGTGCCGGTCTTCCAGGGACCGGCGACCTTGCCGGGCCAGACCGACCGGCTCTGGCGGAACCGGGGGGACGGTACGTTTGAGGACTGGACCGAGCGGGCCGGGCTGCTTCGGGCGCCGAACAAGGGGATGTCGGCCCTGCTGGTCGATCTGAACGAAGACGGGCATCTGGATTTGTACGTGACCAACGATACCCATGCCAATGAGCTGTTCCGAGGCCTGGGCGAGGGGCGCTTCGAGGAGATCGGCGTTCCGGCCGGAGTCGCGTACAACACCTATGGAATTGCCGAAGGGAGCATGGCCGTCGATGTGGCCGACCTCGACGGCGATGGACGGCTCGACCTGGCCCTGAGCAACTTCCGGCAGGAAGGGAGCCGCGTGTACGCGAACCTCGGCGATCATCTCTACGCGGATCGTGCGAGCGATTTCTCGCTCTGGGGGCTGACGGGCGGGTTCGTCGGCTGGGGGCTGGTACTGGCCGATTTCGATGCCGACGGTTGGCCCGACCTGTTTCAGGCCAACGGGCACGTCTATCCCAACGTGCCCGATGCCCACTACGACATGCCGGCGATCTTCCTGCGCAATCGAGAGGGGAGAACGCTGGAAGAGGTGACAGCCTCGTGGGGGCCCGACCTGGACTCCATTCGGTCGGGTCGAGCGGTGGCCGTCGGCGATCTGGACAACGACGGTGATCTCGACCTGGTGATCTCGACCATCGACGGCCCCTTGCGCATGCTGATCAACGAAGGATCATCCGAAGGGTCGGCAGTGATGCTCCGGCTGGTCGGCCGCCGGCCGAACCTGGAGGCGATTGGGGCCCGGGTCGAGTTGGAGGCCGGGGGCCGCACGTTCAAAGGGACGGTTCGCCGCGGTGGGAGTATTCTGGCCGCGTCGGATGTTCGGTTGCATTTCGGGCTGGGCAACGCCTCGACCATCGACCGGCTGCGGGTCCGATGGCCCGACGGCTCGGAAGACCGCTTCGACAACCTTGACGTCAAGACGTGCTTGACGATCCATCAGGACGGCCCGACCATGACGAGTCGTCCGTTTCAGGACTGATCCGATTTCCTTCGATTCCCGTTCCGAAGGCGAACTGTGATGAGCCAACAACCTGTCGAACCGACGCCGACACCTCCTCCCGCCACGCCTCCGGCGCCTTCTCGTTCCTCGTCACTGCTGCGACGAAGCGTGATCGGCCTGGCGGTCATCGGTCTGGGGGGATTCCTGTTCTGGAAATTGGTCGGGGCCGACCTGTATGAACAGGTGAAGGAATATCAGCTTGCGGTGGAAGACCGCGACCTGTCGGCGCCGGTCGGATACCTCGGCCTGAATTACCGGAAGGAATACAATTCCCGACCACCTCAATTTCACTTCGAGGAAGACGGGAAAAAACTGCTCTTTGCCTCGATCGGCGACGGCGAAACTCCCGAGTTTTATGATGTGACCGACGCGCAGTTCGACCCGATGATCCTCCAGGGAGGCTTCGGGCGCGACTCGATTCCGGGCGTCGATTACCCGATCCTCCAAGCTCCCGATGGGGAGATTGCCCAGAACATCGGCGATCGGAATGAGGTGGTGGGCGTGGTGCTGGAGTCTGGCCCGAGAGCCTATCCGATGGGGGCCTTGACGAAGGTTGAGATCGTCAACGATGTCGACGGCGAGACTCCCATCGCAATTGTCTATGCCCGAGGACCAGACACTGTCCGCATCTACCGGCGCGACATCGAGGGAACACCCGTAACGCTCGGCACCACCGGGTACGCGACCGATGACAAGGTTCCGTTGTTCTACGATCGGAAAACCAAGAGTCTCTGGCTGGAGGAGCCCGACGGCTCGGCCCTGACCTGCGTCAATGGTGAATACGTCGGCACCCGGCTGCCGGCGCACAAAACCCTGGAACGGCTCACCTGGGGTGAGTGGGTCGGGCAGTATCCGGATACGGATGTTCTGATCGGCAACGATCGTTCGCAGCCGATTCCGGAGGAGTGATCGTTCGGGGACCGGGTCGGAGCCGCCAGGGACCCCTCACCCCAACCCTCTCCCCGCTCGCGGGGAGAGGGGCCGGAACGGATCGGTCAGCGAATCGGGCGGAGGCTCCGGTTAGTCTCCGACTGCGACGCTTCGGCGTGCCGAGGACGAGGACGAGGAGCGGGGCTTGAAGTCGGCCTTGTCGATGGCGTGGATGCGAAGCTTTTCGCTGATGCTCCGGCGCGAGAGGCCGCTGTGGGCGGCCGAGCGGTCGATGCGGCCTCGGTAGCGTTCGAGGACGCCGCAGAGGTAGGAGCGTTCGATCCGTTCGGTCAGCTCTCGGGTAATCTCGTGCAACGGGCGGCGGACGTCGAAGCTGAGGTCGAGCGCGCCCTCGTCGGGGCCTTCGGCGAGGTAAGGGGGCAGGTGCTCGACGCGAACGACCTCGCCCGGGGCGGTGATCGCCAGTTGCTCGACCAGATGCTCCAGCTCCCGGACATTGCCCGGCCAGTCGTATCGGGCCATCCGGCTCAGGGTTTCTCGGGCGAAGCTCTTTTTCGGATACCCGCGCTCGCGGAGCAGGTCGAGGAAGTGATCGACCAATAGCGGGATGTCTTCCGGGCGATCGCGGAGCGGCGGCAAGCTGACGGTGACGACGTTGAGCCGGAAGAAAAGATCCTCGCGGAAGGTTCCCTCGGACACGGCCCGTTTCAGGTCCACGTTGGTCGCGGCGAGGATGCGGGTGTTGACCTGCAACGTCTCGGTGCCGCCGACGCGCTCGAAGGTGCCGTCCTGCAGGACGCGCAGGAGCTTCGCCTGCACGCCAAGGGGCAGCTCGCCGATCTCGTCGAGAAAGAGGGTTCCCCCTTCGGCCAGCTCGAACCGGCCTTGCTTGCGGCGGTCGGCCCCGGTGAAGGCCCCTTTCTCGTGGCCGAACAGCTCGCTTTCGAGCAACGGCTCGGGCAGGGCCGCGCAGTTGACGGCGACGAGCGGGCCGGATCGGGTGGCGTCGGCCAGGTGCAGGGCCTGGGCGACCAGCTCCTTGCCGGTGCCGGTCTCTCCCGTGATCAGGACGTTGCAGTGGGCCGAGGCGACGCGCTCGACCCGCTCGAACACATCGCGCATGCCGGGGCTGGTGCCGAGCAGGTTGTGAAAGCCGAACCGCTGGCGGAGCCGGTCGCGGGCGTCGTTCACCTCGTCGAGCAGACTCCGGTCGGCCAGGGCGCGCTCGACGAGAACCTGGACCTGATCCGGGTCGATCGGTTTGGTGAGGAAGTCGTAGGCGCCGAGCTTCATGGCCTCGACGGCCACGTCGATCGAGGCGAAGGCGGTCATGACGATGACCGTGACGGGGAGATCGCGCTGGCGGATCTCGCGGATCAGGTCGAGCCCGTCAATCCCCCGGCCGTCCATCCGCAGGTCGGTGAGCACGAGCGAGAACTTGCCGTCGACGATCCGTTCGAGGGCCTCGGTGCCGTTCGTGACGACCTTGATCCGGCGATCGGGTCGGCTGAGCAGCAACGAGAGCTGCTGGCAGGTCAGCTCGCTATCATCGACCACGAGGATGCGTCGATCCATGGCGCTTCATCCCGGTTGAGCAGGCCCCCGGGCCCCTCCTGGGCAGGCCCGGCTTCGCCACTCGGGGCACTCCGGCCCCGATCCGGCGACGGGCGGGAAGACCCCGCCCGGTGGCGCATCATGCGATACGTTGTACCTGACTATCGTGCGTCGGAGGCCCCCTGTCAAGACGTTTGACCCCCTTCGCGTGCTCATGCGATCACGCCCGGGGGTTGCCCAGGTGATGGTCGAGGAACTGGTACGACCGCTCTCGGACGTCGGGCGGGAAGTCGTGCTCGTCGTCCGGGTATTCGACGACCAGGTGATCGGGAGCCCCGAGCAGCTCGTAGATCGGCGTGGCCGCCGCGATGCAGACGCGGACCCCCTTGACCTCGAAGTTCGCATCCCGCAGCGGCGAATTCGAGAAGAACGGCCGGGGAGCCAGCGCGCCAATCAGTTCGGGAAAATCAAACGGCATCCGCGCCGGGTCGGTGCCGAATTTCGAGACGATCCGCGGCATGTACCCCTTGTGCGACCAGCCGGCGATCTTCCCTTCATAATAATAGGGGAAGCTGTTGTAGCCGCAGGAGGAGACAATCGCCTTCACGCGGTCGTCGAAGACGGCCAGGAAGATCGAGTTGTGCCCGCCGAGCGAGTGGCCGATGGCGCCGATGCGGTCAGACGCGACCTCGGGACGGCTGGCCAAAAGGTCGATCCCCCGCATGTGGTTCCAGATCCCCTTCATCGAGGCGCTGGCGTAGCCGAGGGCGTAGGGATCGACCGTGTACTCGCCGAAGTTCGGGTAGTCGGGGGTCAGAACGACGTAACCGCGCTCGGCCAGTTCCTTGGCCGACGAGCGATTGGGCCGCGCATCGACCCCGACCGGCTCGTCCTTGCCCGACCGGACCGTCTGGTGCAGGCAGATCATGGCCGGGAAGCCTCCCTCGGGGGCCTCGCCGTTGGGGATGGACAGCCAGGCCGGCACGCGGTCGCCCGGCTCGCTGGCATAGGTAACGTGAATGCGCGTATAGCCGTCTTCGGCAACCTTCTCACCGTACTCAGGAGCCAGGGGGACGCGGCGCTCGCCTCCGGGCATCGGGCCCATGACCTCCTGAAGGTGAAACAGGATGTGTGCCCGCCTCACGTCCCAATCGCTCGGCGAGGCGACGGGGTGGGATTCCCCCTGGCCATCGATCACCACAGTGAGGTCCGTGTGGTCGTCGTAAGTCGGTGCCTTGAGCGAAGAATCGGGCTGACGGTACATCGTGGTGCGGCTCCGGGGCGGGACGCTTGCTTGGCTCAGCTTGGCTCGGTCGAACGATTCTTTGGAGGGTTTTCCGCAGATCTCGGCCGGTTCATCGTCCTTGTTGTACGGTCTGGCGGAATTCGAGGCAACGGCCGATCGGCTCGCGGCGCCTCCGAGGCGTTCCGGTCCCCTGCCCCGGTGGCTGGTCGAATGCGCTCCCGATCGAATCCCTTCGGAGTGTGACCTAAGACATCCCCGTGGTCATGCGTTGTGAGATCAAAGGGGCGTGGCGTGGTACACTGAAGGCCACGTCCTCGGGGTGCCGGTCCCAACCGGCGCGGTCGATCGAACCGGTTTGCGATGAGGCATCGCAAACCATCAAGGCTGGACACAACAAGGAGCGTCAGCCATGAGGAACTGGCACGGCCGAGCCGTCGTCTCGATGACCCTGGTGTTGTCGGGAGCCATTGCCGTCTCCGCGCGACAGGGAGGGGAAGCCCTGAAGGACGCCTCGAACGCCGAGGCCCTGCGGGTGCCAGACGCCCGGCAGGTGATCGAACCGATCGCTCCCGATTTGCCCGGCGCGATTGTCGATCGCCTGCAAGAAGGCCAGTACGCCGAGGCCGCCGCCTTACTCGACGATTGGGGATCGGCCGACGACGCTGACGCCGACCGTCGCGCCTATGCCGCCTGGATTCGAGGGGTGGCGCTCCGACTCAACCAACAGCCGGATCAGGCCCGAGATGTCTTGACGGCCGCCCTTGACGCCGACCCCGACGGCCGATGGTCGGCCAAGCTCCGCTCGGAACTGGCCTCCACCGAACTGGCCGCCAATCGCCCCGAACAGGCCGAGGCTCTGGCCCGAGCCCAGGTCGAAACCTTGCTCGACCCGGCGCGGAAGGACAGTCTGGCCGGCGTGTACGTGGCCTTCGCCGATCGCCTGCTCAAGCCCGAGCAACCTTCCGCCACGCCCGATCCCGAGGCCGCGCACGCCCTGCTCGATCAGGCCCGATCGCTGGCGAAAGGGGCCGAGCTGCGTGCCCGGATTCGCTTCCGTATGGGTCTGGCCAGCCAGCAAAGCGGGAACCACGGACGCGCCGTGGAAGAATTTCAAGATTACATTGAATCCTTTCCCGAAGGTGACGACCTCGCCCGAGCCCGGTTCCATCTGGGAGAGGCCCAGCTTGCCCTGGGGCAGACCCTTCCGGCCCGTCTGACCTGGACCGACCTTGCCCGCGATCTGGAGGGAGATCAGAGCGCCGTCGATGTGCGGGCCGACGCCCTGTTCCAGATCGCCCGGACCTACGGCATTCCTCAGCCGCCCGACGACACGAGCCTCGACCTCGGCATTGCCGCCCTGAAACGCTATCTCGACGCCTTCCCGGAGCACGAGCAAGCCGTGAAGGCCGCGGCCTGGATCGGGACCTCGGCCCAGTTTCGCGGCCAGAGCCAGCGGGCGCTCGACGCCTTCCGCGCCTTCCTCACCGAGGAAGCGTTCCGCGTGACGACCGACGCCGCGCGCGACGACCTGGCCGAGCTTCGGATGACCGTCGCCTTTCAGGTGGCTCAGGTCCTTCGGCAGCAAGAACGCTATCCCGAGGCGATCGACGCCTTCCGGGGCTATCTGGCCCAGTACCCCGATGGTCCGCAATCGGCCGACGCCCAGCGCGAGATCGTCAACACGCAACTCATGATCGCCAACGATCAGTTGCGCAAGGAACAGTTTGACGACGCCCGGGCCTCGTTCCGGCAGTTTGTGAATCAGTATCCGCTTGATCCGAGGGTGCCGGATCTCCTGTGGCAGATTGGTGAGAGCTTCGCCCAGCAAGAGCGGTTTGACGAGGCGATTGCCGCCTGGGAGACGCTCATCGGCAAGTTTCCCGGCACCGAGCCGAGTGGCCACGCTCAGTATCGCATCGGTGAGGTGCTGGAAGTCGAACGCCGACAGCCCGAACAGGCCATCGAACGCTACAAACGCGTGGCCGTCGAGCCCTGGCAGTCGCGGGCCAGGCAACGCATTCTTACCATGGAATCGACCGAGCTGACGGTCGTCACCCCTCGGACGTTCCGGTCGGGAGAGGTGCCGTTCCTGGAGATCACGACCAGGAATATCGAATCCCTCACCTTCCGAGCCTTTACGCTGAACCCCGAGTCGTACTTCCGCAAGAAGCACGCCTTGAAGGGGGTCGAATCGCTCGACGTGGGGCTGGTTGCTCCTGATGCCGAGTGGACGGTCGAGGTCCCTGAGTTCACCAAATATGCGCCGATCAAGCATGAGTTCACGCTCGACAAGGTCGAGGTCCCGGGCGTCCACGTCATCAAGGTCAGCGACGAGGAGAAGCTCCAGGCGACGACCCTGGTGATCGGCAGCGACCTGGATGCGATCGTCAAGACCTCGCGTGATCAATTGCTTGTATTCGTGCAGGATATGGTCGAGGGGTCGGGGCGATCTGGGGCTCGCGTCCTGGTGTCGCAAGGGGGCCAGGTCATCGTCGAGGAGACGACCGGCGACGATGGCGTGGTTCTGGCCGACTGGCCGCAGCCGAGGGACCCGGGCGCGCCGCTCTCTTACCTTGTGATCGACGGCCCGCACGTGGCTGGAACTGGCCTCGGCGTGCCGCAGCAGGTGGCACGCGGCCTCAGCCCGAGGGCGTTCCTCTACACCGATCGGCCGGCTTACCGACCCGGTCAGCAGGTCGAGCTGCGCGGGGTGGTCCGGGAGGTGAAGGACGGCCAGTATGATCACGTGCCGGGAGCGAGCTATCGCCTGGAGGTGATCGACAGCCGAGGGCGGCGGATCATCGAGAAGGAGGTGACGCTTTCCGACTTTGGCACCTTCCACGAGTCGATCCCGATCGATTCGTCGGCCCCGGTCGGTTCGTATCAGGTGAAGCTGGAACAGCCGGGCAAGAGCAGTTTCTCCGGCGCGTTTCAGGTGCAGGCGTATCAGCTGCGCAAGGTCGATCTCACCATCGATCTGCCGCGCTCGGTTTACTTCCGTGGCGAGACGGTCGAGGGGAAGGCGGTCGCCCGCTATCAGTATGGCACCCCCCTGGCGGGCCGATCGATCCTGGTGGAATTGCCCGACGGCCGCACACTCTCGGGTGAAACCGACGAGAACGGCGAATATGAATTTTCGTTTGAGACGACCGGATTCGGCGAGGAACAGCCGTTGGTGATCATCGGCCGGTTGCCCGAGGAAGGAGTGGCTGTGACCGGATCGGCCATGCTGGCCGTCCGAGGCTTCCGGATCGACCTGTCTACCACCCGCGATGTTTACCTCGACGGCGAATCGTTCCCGCTTAACGTCCGCACGATCGATGCCCTCGGCGATCCGATCGAGACCGCGCTGGAGCTGGCGATTCTCAAGCGGGTCGGTGAGCGGGGGGTGATGGCCGAGCGGCGGGTTGAGATCCGGAAATTCGTCACCGATGAATCCACCGGGGCCGCCTCGGTTGACCTGGTTATCAACGATCCCAAAGGCGGTTCGTACGTCCTTCGAGCTTCGGGAACCGACCGCTTCGGGAACCCGATCGTTGCCGAACGGGCGTTGACGATTTCCGGCTCGGAAGATTCCGAGAAGCTTCGCATCCTGGCCGATCGCCTGACCTTCAAGGTGGGTGAGCGGGCCGAGGTGAATTTGAATAATCGATCGGGCACCGGCCCTGCGCTCGTGACCTGGGAGGCCGATCGCATCCTCGACTATCGCATCGTCACCCTCGACGACGGTGAGAACGTCGTTTCCTGGGAGGCGAACAATGCCCAGTTCCCGAACGTCACATTGGCCGCGGCCCGCATGGCCGAGTCGGCCTTCCACACCACGCAGACCGAGATCACTCTACAGCGGGATCTCCGGGTGACGATCGAGCCGGCGAAAGAGCGTGTCGGACCCGGTGAAGACTTTGAGGTCGTTGTGACCGCGACCGACCAGCTGGGCAATCCCGTGAAGGCGGAGCTGTCGCTCGCGCTCGTCGATCGGGCCTTGTTGCGGCTGTTCGACGACCCGCACCCGCCGATCGGCCCGTTCTTCTATGATCAGGTTCGCACCGGAGCGTTTGCGACCGAGGCGACCAACACCTTCCGCTACGCGCCTCAGACGGAGCCGATCGCCGATGCCCTGCTTGAAGAACAGCAGCGGCTGGAACTCGCAGCCCTCGCAGATCGCGAGGCGGAAAGCGCCCGTCAGCAGGCCGGTCAGATGATGGGCATGGGAGGAGGAATGGGAGGCATGGGAGGCATGCCAGGTCCAGATGGCATGTTTGCCGCTCCTGCTGCGGCTCCTGCCATGCCCGGGATTGCGGCCGAAAACTTCGGTGCGGTCGCGGCGGATGCCGCAGCTCCCATGATGGGAGAGGAGGGGATAGTCCTGGGGCGCCGGTTACGCGAGAACGCCCCTGCTCGTTACGAGTTGGGATACCTCGGTCTGGAAAAGGCTGCGACCCGGGGTGCGGGGCGTCTCGACGGAGCCGCGCCCGTCACCCGTCAGCAGTTCGTCGAAACCGCCTACTGGAACCCGAGCATCGTCACCGGCGACGACGGCACGGCCCGAGTGACTCTCACCGCGCCGACGGCCCTCTCGCGCTACGAGTTCTCGGCGCGCGGTGTGACCGGAGCCGACACGCTCGCCGGGCAAACGACGGCCGACGTACAGGTGGCTCAGGATTTCTTCGTTGAGCTGAGTGTGCCGAGCATCCTGACCGAAGGGGACCAACCTCGGTTCCTCGCCCGGGTGCATCACTCGGGGGTGAAGGGGCGAGTCGAGCTGCAACTGGCCTCGTATGCGACCGGCCAGGATCGCGTGGATCCGAAAACGATCGAGGTGGACGGCGATGGCGTGACTGAGGTCCTGTTCGACCCGATCCCGATTCCCGATGCGACATCAATCGAGCTGACCCTGACCGCTCGGGCCGGCGACCGGGCCGACGAGATTGCGACCACCGTTCCCGTTCGTCCCTGGGGCGTGCAGGCGATTGCCTCGGCCTCGGGATCGAGCCGAGACGATGCCACCGTCTTCCTCGAACTGCCGAAGGGACGCCGCTACGACGCTCCCGAGATGCTCATTACCCTCTCGCCTTCGGTTCAACGGCTGTTGATTGAAGTGGCCCTCGGCCAGCAGTTCTGGCTCCGATCGGGCCGCATGGACCCCGACCTGGCCCGCATTTGCTTGCCGCCGTCGAGCTCGGTGGCCGACCGGGCGTCGGATCTGATGGCCGCAACCGAGGCCCTGGTGTATCTCCGCAAGGTCGGCGGGACCGATGCGCCCGAGGCCGCCCGGCTGGCTGGTCGCATCCGGGGGCTGGTGGCCGAGCTGGTCGGTCTGCAAAACGACGACGGCGGCTGGCCGTGGGTGCCGTCACGGCCGGAATCGCCCGCTGCGAGCGATCGGCTCACGTCAAGCTCGGTCCTCTGGTCGCTCTCGATGGCGGAGTCGGTGGGCTTGCTCAGCGATCGCTCGGTGGCGGATCGGGCGGTCGTCTGGCTGGAACAGCAGTTCGCGCAGCTCGATGCGGGCGATCGCGAGACGCGGGCCGCCCTGCTCCACGCCCTGAGCACCCGAGGACGCGGCGGCTTCGAGCAGGCCAACCGCCTGAACCGCGATCGCCAGGATCTCTCCAACAGTGCGCTGGCGTTTTTAGCGTTGACGTTTGCAAACCTCGATCGATCGAGTCTCGCCGCCGAGGTGCTCGGCGTGCTCGGCCCCCGATCGAAGACGACCGCGCCCGAACCCGGTGCCCCGCTGCAACGCTACTGGGAGGCAGACACCCGCCACCCCTTCCATCAGGCCACCACCGAGGTCACGGCCTTGGTCACGCTGGCCTATGCTCGCGTGCGACCGGATGCCGCAGAGGTCGATCAGGCCGCCGCCTGGCTCCTGGCGCAGCGGGTCGGGTTCGGCTGGAACCCGTACAAGGCGAAAGGACCGGCGATCGCCGCGCTGAGCCGAGTCTTCGGCGAGGCCGACGCCGCGGGAGACAATTATCGCCTGGTGATCACCGTCAATGACGAAGAAGTCCACCGCGTCGAAGTCTCCGGACGTTCCGAAGGCCAGGCGATTCGCGTTCCTCGCAAGGCGATCGACCCTGCCGCTCGCAATCGCGTCCGCTTCAACCTGGAGGGACGAGGAACGTTCGGCTATGCCGTGACCCTCACCGGTTTCACCCGAGAGTTCGGGCCGGATCAAGATCGGCGCAATCGTTCCTTCGTGATCGATCGCCGCGTGGTGCTGGCCGCGGCGCCGGAGTTCGAGGGCAAGCCGCTGCCCACGGGGTTCTCGGTGGCGGTCAACCCGCAGACCTTCCGCAACGAGGTGTCGCAAGTGGCCCTCGGCGGTCGGGCTCGTGTGGAACTGTCGGCTAGCCGGTACACCCGATCGGGCCAGCCGACCTGGGAACGCGAGTTCCTCGTGATCGAGGAACCTTTGCCCGCCGGCGTGATGCTGGTCGAAGATTCGATCCAGACCAGTGCCTCGCATTATGAAGTGAACGACGGTCTGTTGACCCTCTTCTTCGCCCCCGATCAATACCCGGGGACGACCTCGTACGACGTCTTCGGCAACCTTTCGGGGACGTTCCGTGCCCTGCCCCCTTCGATCCGGAGCGCCTACGATCCGGGCCGTGCTCACCTGGGCGAACCGACGAATCTGACCGTGCTGGAACCCGGCCGATCCTCGACCGATCCCTACCGACCAACCCCGGATGAGCTGTTCGCCCGGGGCTCGGCCCTGTTTGAGGATGATCGGTTCGCCGAGGCGGCCGAGGCGCTGGGGACGCTCTGGTCCGGATACACGCTCCGCGACGACATCGCCCGACAGGCCGCCCGGATGCTCCTGACCGCGCACATTCGGCTCGACCAACCCCGGCCAATCGTCCAGTTCTTCGAGATTCTCCGCGAAAAGGCCCCCGAGATCGTGATCCCCTTTGAGGAGATCGCCGCCGTGGGTCGCTCGTATCGAGCGATCGGTGAGTCGGAACGTGCCTATCTCGTCTGGCGAGCCACGGCCGAGGCGAGCTACCTCGAAGACGCTCGCGTGGGTGAGGTGCTTCGCCAGCGCGACCGCCCGTTGGAATCGGTTGCGTATTTACTCGACCTCTGGCGAACCTCGCCGAAGACCGCGTCGATCGAGAGTGATTTCTTCGCACTCTCTCAGGTCGTGGCGGATCTGGCGATCCGGGCCGGCGAGGATCCGAGCCTTCGTCAAACCCTGCTCGACGCCGAGGTGGCCCCGCCGCAGTTGCTCTTGCAGTCAATTCGCCTGGTGCGAACCTTCCTCGCCCAGACTCCCGACAGCCCAATGGCCGACGAGGCGAGCCTGGCCCTGGTCAACACGTATCTCGACCTGAACGATCATGAAACCGTGGTGACGCTGGCCGAGCGGTTCGCCGATCGCTTCCAGAAAAGCAACTATCTCGATAGCTTCCGCTATTCCGAGGCCCTCGGCCGCTTCCGCCTCGGTCAATACGACCGCGCCATCGCTGTGGCCGAGACGATTGCCGCCGCCACCTATCGGGACGACCGCGGGGCCGAGATTCCCAGCCCGAACAAATGGCAGGCGCTTTATATCCTCGGCCAGATCTTCCACGCCCGCCGCGACGCCTCGAAGGCCGTTTCCTACTACGAGCAGGTCGCCGACCGCTTCACCGACGCCGCCGGGTCCATCCGACAACTGACCCGAGAGGAGCTGGAACTTCCCGAGATCACCGAGATTCATCCGTCCGGGGCTCCCGAGGCCGCGGCCGGTGGCGATGGGGTCGTTCGTGCCTTCCTCGACGACGACAACCCGGCGGACGAGCCGTCTGTCTCACTCCACTCGCGCAACATCAAGGAGGCCGCGGTCACGGTCTATCCGGTGGACCTGATGCGGTTGTACCTGACCCGCCGCAGCCTCGACGACATCGCCGGGATCGACCTGGCGGGGATTACCCCCCTGGTTGAGACGACCGTTCCCCTCTCGGAGGGGATCGACTTCGATGCCCGATCGACCGACATTGCCTTGCCGGTCGAATCGGAGGGGGCGTATCTGGTCATGATTCGAGGAGACGATCGCTATGCCTCGGGCATCGCGCTGGTCAGTCCCCTGGAGCTGGACGTGCTGGAAGAACGAGAGGCCGGTCGTGTTCGCGTGACCGTTCGTCTCGCCAAGACCGGCGAATTTCTGCCAGGCGTGCAGGTTCGCGTGATCGGATCGGGCAATGAGCGGTTCTTCAGTGGAGAAACCGATCTGCGCGGTGTTTTCGTGGCCGAAGGGGTTCGCGGTCAGGTCACGGCAGTTGCCCGTCGTGACGGCGATCAATACGCCTTCTACCGAGGTGTTTCCCCGGTTGGGCCTCCCGAAACCCCGGTCCCAACTCCTGAACCGACCGAGCCGGCGGAAGCCTCGCTCGAAGAAAACCTTCGCCTGCAAAATCGCTCGAATCAGCTCCGGCAAATGGAACGCCTCGAACAGCGATTCCAGGAAGGAGGAGGCAAGGGAGTGCAGGTCGACAAGGCCTACTGATTGGGCAATGTCGATCGGAGGGAACGGAAGTCGCCACGTCGATCCGGCCTGGAGTTGCCCGGGTCGGATCGACATGGCATGATTGGTTATGAATCCCTCTCGAAAAACCTCGCCGTTGGTGACAGTTTCTGTGTCCGATGTGACGGATAGGGCGATGGTTTGCCCGTTCCAGCCCGATCGTGCCCTTCGGCTGATCCATCGGCTTGCGTTCCCTCGCGCGGTCGGTTCGCAAGGAGAGCGACTGGCCGCGCGGTTGGTCGAGCGTGCCCTGGCTCGATCCGGCCGTCCGGTCGTCCGTGAGCGCTTCCCGGTCGGCACGACCGCTCGAAGGGTCGGGAGCGTGCTGGCATTCTCCGGCGCGAGTGTGCTGGTGACGATCGGCGTGATCCTGGCGACCCGATGGCCGCTGATCACCGGACTGTGTGCTCTGGCCGCCGGATACCTCGTCAACGCTCCCTGGATCGTGACCCGATCCCTCGCCGATCGGTTGCGGGCCCGGGTCTGGTCGGACAATCTGGTGGTCTGGCCGTCGAGGGACAACGACGCCGAAGCCGCTCCGGCTCGGGTCGTCTTTTTGGCACATTACGATTCGAAGTCGCAGCGCTTGCCGACCGGTTTCCGGGTTGCCCTGGTTGTGTCGTCGACGGTGGGATGTTTGATTCTGGCGGGTGCTTCTCTCGCAAGGATGTTGCTGGGGGGGGAGGCGATCGGGTTCACGCCCCTTATTCTCCTGGGGGGATTTATCAACGGTTGTCTGATCGCCTTGATGTGTAATGCTTCGGGGAATCGCAGCCCGGGGGCGCTGGATAACGGGTCGGGCCTGGCGGTCTTGCTGGAGCTAGCTCGATCGTGGGAGCCCAGGGCCGATGCCCCAGTCGATGCCGTTTTTCTGGCCACGGGGGCCGAGGAAGTCGGGCTCGACGGTGCCCGCGCCTTCCTCCAGCGCCATGAGTGGTGGCTCCGGGAACGACCGACGCTGCTGATCAACCTGGAAAGCGTGGGGGCGGGCGACCGAGTCTGGCTTGCCGGATCGCCGATCGCCGTGACCCTGGCCGAAACCGTGGCCGAGGCCCAGCAGATTCCCACCTCCCGGTTCCGAGTTCTGGGCGCGGGCATGGACCACGAACCGTTTGCCGCGGCCGGGCTCGCTGCCGTCAGTCTGCTCGGCGATGTGGTTGGCACCTCCGCATCACTGCATACGCGACACGACGGGTTGCATTTGATTTGTCGCGATTCCTTGATGCGATCGGCACGGTTGGCCTCGCATCTTGCCTGGACCTGGGCCGTTCGGCTTCACCCTTCGGGTGATCCACCGCTTCCAATGCCGCTTCAATCGGCTCAGGAAGGATGACCACGGCGTGCGGATTATGTCTTAAGGTACAGGGAGGAGCGTTCCATGTTGGAATCGCGTTCGAGATCGGTGTTGCGTGATCCCAGGGAGAGTCGTATGTCGCTCGTGCGTGGTTTCGTGATGTTGGTACTTCTCACAAGCGTTTCCGCTCCGGTTTCCGCCCAGATCTATCCTGGTGCGATGATGCGCGGAGGTTGGGGTGGTTTTGGAACGGGGGGGCGAGACCCCGGAGCCGATTACCTTCGCGGAAGTGGCTATTACATGCGAGCCCAGGCGGATTACCAGGTCAAGGCGGCCGAGGCCAGCAAGCTCCGGGCCGAAGCCTATGCCAAATGGAACCAGACAATCTCTGAAGCCCGCAAGGCCAAGGAGATTCGAGACGCCCAGCAGCGCGATCGTCAGGCGGTGGAATCCGCAATCCTCAACCGAGAGGGGCTGGTCGAGGCTGGGATTTTGCTCAATCAAACAGTTGATCAGATCCTCGATTTCCCGACCGACGCCACACACGATGCCCTTGCGGCCATTCCGCTTGGTGCCGACGTTCTCCGCGATCTCCCGTTTGAAAATGCCTCGGAACCCATCACCGCCTGTTTGTCGATTCTGACGCAGGAAGACGGGTGGCCTCCGTTGCTCCGGGAAGAGGAGTTTGAACAACCCCGAGAAGCGTTCTCGAAGGCCGTGACCGCCGCTCTGGCCGAAGACCTCGACGGCTCCATCTCCGACACGACCCGATCAGAGATCGACGCCGCGCTGAACACGCTCCGCACCGTGCTCAAGAACGAGCAAAAAGGGTTCCCCGTGGTTGGGGCCGACGATGCCGACCAGTTCCTCCGCACCCTCGCCGGGATGATTCGATTGCTCGAAGACCCGCAAGGGGGGGCCGTCTACCGCATGATTCAGTCGTATGAGCAAGGGACAATGGCGGATCTGGTCGGCTTTATGCACGCCTACAACCTGCGCTTCGGCCGCGCCAAGACCGAACGACAGAAGGAGATCTATCGGCAGTTTGATGCCATGCTGACCCCCATCCCCGTCGCCCAGGCCGCCGATCCGTCCGTCGCCACGAAGCCCCTCGTCGAGAGCAGCAAGCTGGTCGGCGACTCGGCGAAGGAAGTGTTCGCGAACCTGAGCTGGGACGACATCGACAAGGCCGCCGCGAAGTGAACCGAACCGCGGGCGATTCCCGTTACGCGGTCATCACGTCACGCCGTGCCACGGACGGCACGGCGGGTCAGGGGAAGACGAGGGCCCCGGCATCGCGGTCCATCCCGGCAATCCTCCAACCCTGGTCGTTGTAGCGGAGATCGTTCACCGCAACGTGACGAATGGCAATGCGGTGGTAGTCGGCCGGCGAGAACGATTCGACAAGTGAAGTAATCAGGACACGAATCACCACGCCATGAAGCACAGTGATGATGGTTTCGCCCCGATGACGCTCGGCCAGGGCCTGAAACGGCGGCACAACCCGATCGCGCAGTTCCCGGTACGATTCGGCTCCGGGGTGGGCGGCGTCGATGTCTCCTGCGCCCCATCGCTGAATAAACTGATCGACCTCGGCACGGACCTCGGCGATCGTTGCGTTCGACATCGAGCCCATCCGTCGCTCATGCAACTCGGCAATGATTCCCGGAGCCAATCCGCACCGCTGGGCAATGGGTTCGGCCGTTTCGCGAGCCCGCCTCATTCCCGAGCTGTACACGGCATGAGGGCGCAGCCGAGCGAGGGCTTCGGCGGCGGTCAGAGCCTGCCGGTGCCCTTCGGGGCCGAGTCCGATATCGGATTCGGCCCCGTGAAAGCGATCGGGGGCGGCGGTCATCGCGTGGCGAAGCAGCAAGATCCGGGTGGGTGCGGAGGAGGGTAAACCGGTGGTCATCACGGTTGGGTTTCTCGGTCAAATGGTGTAAACTTGCAGGGGAACGTTCGGGTTGGCAAGCCCCGACGACGGCCTAACCCCGGAAGATCGGCCGGAGTTTTCGTCGGGCTCGTGACTCAGCCGTCTTGCCGACCCCTCGCCGCTTCTCCGATCGCGTGAGGTCGTCTCATGGCCCTGCCCGACAAGTTCCGGACCATCCTTCTCTTCGGTATGCCAGGCAGCGGCAAGGGAACGCAAGGCGTTGTGCTCGGCCACCTGCCCGGGGTCGTACACATTTCCAGCGGCGACCTGTTCCGCAGGCTCCCCAAGCATGGCGATCTGGGTCGAGAGGTCGTCTCGTACACCTCGCGCGGCTTGCTTGTGCCAGACGATTTGACCATCCGCATCTGGAAACGTCACCTCCAGATTCTCATGCTTCAGGACGAGGTGACCCCCGGATGCACCACCCTGGTGCTCGATGGCTTGCCGCGTAACTTTGAGCAGGCCGGGATGCTCGACGATGTTCTCGACGTTATCCAGATTTTCCACCTGATGATCTCCGACATCGACAAGGCCAAGGATCGCCTTGCCGCCCGAGCCCTCCGCGAAAACCGGCTCGACGACATTAACGAAGAGGTCGTTCAACGTCGGCTTCAGGTCTACCACGAAGAGACGTTTCAGACCCTCCAGTTCTACGACCCGTCGATCATCTACGAAATTAATGCCTCGCAGTCACCCCTGAAGGTTCATATGGACATCATTCAGCGGCTCTGCGAGATGGAGAAGATCCGCCAGTTTTCCACCCCGCTAGACGTGGGATCGCCCGCCGAATCGAGCCACGAGAACGGCCAACGATCCGGCTTGACCGACACGACCGATCCGGATAGAACCCCCTCAACGGTTGGCTAGCCTCCTGGGTTCTCCTGCGCGGCGAGCCCGATCCGCTCGCCGCGACCGCCCCGGATCGTCCCGGAACGACTTGAATCCTCCCCACCGCGCAGAGGGACCGCCGCGCGATGGCTCACGCGACACGGAAGGTCGCCTTTCTGACCCCGCTTTACTTCGACGAGGCCTCATGCCTTGGCGGTGGTGAGCGCTACGCGACCAACATGGCCGCCGGACTGGTCGAAGCCACCGGCGGGCGCTACGAGGTCGATCTCATCTCCTACGGCGTGGCTCCCGCCCGGCGCGAACTCCGCCCCGGCGTGACCCTCCGCGTCCTTCCCGTCTCCCGGCGGCCCGTCGATCCGCTCGACGCCGTCTCGTGGGAACTGCCTGCCGCAATTGCCGAGGCCGATCTCGTGCATGTGCATATGGCCTTCAGCCGATCTGGCGAGTTCGGCCTGCTTGCGGCCCAGCAGCAGCACAAACCCACCTGTGCCTCCGACCACGGTGGCCATTCCAGTTGGCTGGGGGCATCGCTCGGAAGCCTGGAACTGGCCGATCGAATCGTTGCGTACTCGTCTTTTGGTGCATCCCTGTTCCGCACGCCGACCCCCGTCGTCGTCATCCGAGGCGGTGTGGATGCCGCCCGATTCGCTCCTCCTGAACCTCGTCCCCCCCGCGATCGGGTCCTTTACGTGGGCCGGTTGCTCGCTCACAAGGGAATCGATCGACTCATCGCGGCCCTTCCCCCCGAATTGCCCCTGACCGTTTGCGGGCGACCCTACGATCCCGACTACTTCGCCTTGCTCCGTCGCCTGTCCGTGGGTAAGGACGTGACCTTCGTCACCGATGCCGACGACTCGACCGTCCGCGACCTCTACGCGAGGGCCTGGTGTAATGTCCTCCCGTCGGTCTATGTCGATTGTTACAATCGTCGCTACCGAGCCCCTGAGTTGATGGGCCTGACCTTGCTGGAAGCGATGAGCTGCGAGACCGTCCCCATCGCCTCGCGGGTCGCGGCCATGCCCGAATTCATCAAGCCCTATCAAAGCGGCTACCTGTTCGACACCCCAGACGAACTGACCACGCTCCTGCGTCGCCTGGCGAACGAGCCCGAAACCGTCGCCCGGATTGGTCGGGAAGCCCGGCGCGAGGTCCTGCGAGCCTTTGACCTCACCGTTGCCGGTGCGAAGCTCGCCGCGCTCTATGACGAACTGCTCGAAACCCGGTCGGTGCGGAAGGAGCGGGCATCGTGAAGATTCTCGTTCTTTCAAACTTTTATCCTCCCGAGGTCGTCGGCGGCTACGAGGTGGCCTGCGCTCAGGCCGTCGAGGCCTTGCGTCGGCTTGGGCATGAGGTCCTTGTCCTGACCGCTTCGGGCCGCTCCTTTGTTCCACCACAGGAAGGGGTGCGCCGAGGGTTCACGATCACGGACATCTGGAACCAACACACCATGAATCGCCGACCCCCCGTGGTTCAGCGGTTGATGGACGTGCAATCGCGGCTGATCAACTCCGCGAATGTGCATGTGCTCGCTGATACGGTCGGACGGTTTCAGCCCGATGTTGCCTATGTGCATAACCTGACTGGTCTTGGCGGGCTTGGATTGATGGCGACCCTGAACCATCTGGGTGTGCCCTGGGCCTGGCAACTGGGCGATGCGGTTCCCTCGTATTGCTGCTCGGTTTGGGGCAAGGTCGTTCCTGCCCTGGCCGATCGCTTCGGCGCAGAGATGCGAGGAACGTTTATCGCGGTCAGCTCCCGACTGGTTGAGGAAATCGAAGGCCAGGGGGTTCCACTCAACGGGCGTGTCGAATTGCTTCCCTACTGGATCGACGGTCATCCGAACCCCCTGCCCCGTCGTAGGGTACGGAACGGTCCACTGAAGGTCGTATCGGCCGGACGATTGACCCCATACAAAGGAATCGACCTGCTGATCGAAGCGGTCGGCCTTGTCCGGAAGGAGCGCTGGTCGGTCGAACTCGATCTGATTGGAGCCATCGCCGATGTTGATGAAAACCACTACCCGGCCCTGGTGCAGCAGCACGGCGTCGAGGACCGTGTCCGATTCCTCGGGCCGCTCGATCACGGTGATCTGATCGCTCGATACCGTGAGTACGAGATCTTCGCTTTTCCGACCTGGGAGCGAGAACCATTCGGCATCGGCCCGATCGAGGCCGCGGCTCACGGCGCGTGCCTCCCCCTCATCTCCCAGAGTTGTGGCCTGGCCGAGTGGCTCGTTCACGGGGTCCACTGTCTGAAGGTCGAACCCACCGCCTCCGCCCTTGCCCAGGTGTTTCTCGACGTGCTGGAGCGCCGTATCGACTCCCAGACCATTGCCGAGCGTTCCCGAGCATCGACCTGGCGCGATTTTCATGTCGATGGTCTGGCGCCTCGCCTCGTGCAATTGCTTGAAGATTCCGCCAGGACCAGATCTGAGTCCTCGCCTGGAACCCCGGCCGATGCGGTCCGTCTCGCTCGGCTCGCGGAAGGTCTGGCCGAATCGCTCGTGGCCGAAGCGGCCTGAATCTGACAGGTTCTCCTTCGGAATGTCGGAGAATCCTGAGCGTTTCCCAACATTCTTTGGTCCTGATCAGGGAGGCCCGATTCCTCGTGCGAGACTTCGCCTTTTACAACGCGGGTATCGACGATGCGAAGGGACCGAAGCGCGTGCTTGGTCTTGCCCGTCGCCTGGTGCGCAGGCTTCTTCGCCCCATGTTCTTTCATCAAGAAGCGCTGTATCGCGACCTCCAGACCCAGATTGATCACCTGACTGGCCAGGTCGAGGCACTCAGCCAACGATCGGCCGCAGCCGATGCGTTTCGCTGGGATGCCGTGGCTATGGCTCGTCGGCTCGCGAGTATTGAAGATCATCTCGCCCGGATCCAAACCCCAGACGCTGCCGGGCGAGCCGTTCCCGCGCCGGGCTGCCGGGTTGACACGGCCAATAATCTCTCGGCGCCTCATGTCAGTACGTTCAAAGAATACTCGAACAGGCGCATCTCTGAGAATTCCTCGGTTGATGATGGTCGTTCCATGTGAGCTTTGACTCGCTCCGATGACACGCAACCCCATTCTCGAACCTCGGTCGATCGCTCATGTCCACGACCCTGTGCCCACGTGTTGCGAAGCCCTTTGCTGGTTCCGTCTCTAGGCGCGAACCGACCGATACTGACATGGCGGGTCGAACCCCCTCATCGATGGAACGCTTCCGCGTTCTGATTGCCATTCCCACGACGAACCAGATGTATTCTGGCATCGGTCGGGCCATTTTCGAACTGGTGAGGCGGTTGCAGGATTGGGTGGACGTGACGTTCGCGATGGATGACCGGGATCCCAACTCCCTGCGTCGCGTTTGGGAGTTCGCCTCTCCGCTTGGGATTCCCTTGTGTGTCGGACCTCACCGGTTTGAATCGGATTGCGTGGAACCGCTCAACGAGCACTTGCCAGAGGTTATCAGAACCTCCCGATGGGACGCGATCGAACTGGTCGGTTTCGCCAACGCGGCCACCGGGCGAGCAGTCCTGAATCACATCGACGACCGGACCGTGCTGTGTTATACACCCCATGATCAGCCGCTCTGGACGGTTCCCATGACGCCCGAGCAAGAGGCGACTGTCGCCGCGATTCATCGCCGCGTGATCGAACGATCCGATCTGGTCCTGGCCGATTCGCCGTCCGAATGCCGAGCCTTGCAACGGCTCGCCCCCGGACGTGTCAATTGCGTGGCCTTGCCCCTCGGGTGCGACTTCGAGACGTTCGACCTTGGTCCGTCTGATCGCCCTCCCCAATTGCTCTTTGTGGGTGATCTGGCCGAGATTCGCAAACGTTTTGATCGTGTCATTCGAGTGTTTGAGCAGGTCATCCACCGGTGGCCTGAGTATCGCCTTGTTGTGATTGGCAATCGGAGTGAGGCATCGGCAGATCGGATTCCCGCTTCCCTTCGCCCCTTCGTCGAACTACGCGGCTATGTCAGCGAGGCGGAGTTGCGGGCTGCCTATCGATCGAGCAGGGCGCTCCTATTGCTTTCCGATGTAGAAGCCTTCGGCCTGCCCATTCTCGAAGCGCTTGCCAGCGGAACCCCGGTGGTGCTGGGGCGTCTGGACACGACCGAAAGTCTATTCGGCGACTGTCCTGGGGCGCACTTCTGCCCGCTCGATGATCCCGAAGGGACGATGAAAGTCGTTCACCGGGTTCTGACTCACCCTTCCGCCGCGATTGCCACCGCTCGCGCGGATCGCCCACGGTTAGAGTCGCTGTTCGATTGGAACGCACTCGCCGATCGCAAGTGGCAGTTGCTCACGTCTGCCTGGGCTCGGCGTAATGCCTGGGCCTGGAACGAACCTCCCCGTTCACGGCGTTCGTACGATCGAGCCGCAAGCGGATTCTCGGTCGATCCTCGGTCCCGGTCTTCAACTCCCGAGAGCGTCCCATGCCCATGATCTCTTACGCGCAAAATGCGGAAGACGTTCTCCTTCGACGCGTCTTCCCTGACACGGACCGGGGCTTTTATGTCGATGTGGGAGCGAATCATCCCACGCTGCATTCGGTCACAAGGCATTTCTCGGATCGTGGATGGACGGGCGTCAATGTCGAACCGGTCGCTCGCGTCTGGGAAATGCTCCAGGCCGAGCGTCCGAACGACGTCAATCTCTCCCTTGCGATCTCCGATCATGAAGGGACGATGACCCTGCACGAGCCGGCCGATTCCCTCGGCATGTCAACGCTTGATGTCGACTTCGCTGCCGGGCTGAGATTGCACGGCTATGCCTATGTCGAACGATCGGTTGAGGTGATCACCCTTGCAACCCTTTGCAAGCGTTATGTGGGTGATCGAACCATCGACTTTCTTAAAATTGATGTGGAAGGGCACGAACTTGCCGTCATTCGAGGGGCCGACTGGCGGCGCTGGCGTCCTCGGGTGCTCGTCATCGAAGCCACCATCCAGCCCGAGCTGTGGGAGCCGATCTTGCTTGCGGTCGATTACGTTCGGGCCGCTTTCGATGGGCTGAATCGGTATTATCTGCGGCTGGAAGATCGGCACTTGCTTTCGCATTTCCGATCGCCGGTCAATGTGCTCGACGATTACATCTCGTTTGAGCATGTGGTCGAGCTTGAAACCCTTCGGCGCGAGCGAGACGAGGCACTCGCCCGGCTTTCTCTGTACGAGGATCTGGGGACCACGAGTCTGACCGTTGCCCGCCAGCTTCGTCGGGTTGCCCGGCACGTGCCGATCGTGCCGTCGGTCGTGCGTCGAATGCTGCCCAAGGTGGGATAGTCGTCTCGTCCCAAAACGAATCGGGATTCCAGATCAATAATGACCTGGAATCCCGTCGGTTCAGGCAGAGGTCGGAGTCGTTGACCGATCAGACCTGATCGGGCACGACATACGGCGCCCGGTACTCTCGGGTGAGCATCGCGTTGGCTTCCGGATCGTCGAGGAACGCCTCATTCTCGACGTCGATGTGCAGCTTGCGGCCGAGTCGCAGCGCGATGTTGCCGAGGTGGCAGAAGGCACTCGACAGGTGGCCTTCCTCGATCTCGGCATTGAGGATCGATCGGTCTCGGGTGCGAACAGCTTCGATGAAGTTGGCGTAGTGGTCGCCGCCGCCCGTCCCCTTCGGGCCCGGCTCCATCTTGTGGCCGAAGAACGTTTGCCACGAGGTGTAGCTGTCGAGCGTCAGAATCCCCTCGGTCCCGTAGAAGATGTCGCCGACCTTCACCCCTTGCTCGTCGTTGGTGGGCAGGCCGCGCACCTCAAATTGCAGCAAAACATCGTCATATTCAAAGTTGACGGTCTGAGTGTTGGCGGTTTCGCCGTCATCTTCGTAGCCGTATCGGCCGCCTGCCGACATTACGGTCTTCGGGAATTCGTTCTTGCCGATGCCCCAGCGGGCCAGGTCCATCTGGTGGATGCCCTGGTTCCCCAGGTCGCCGTTGCCGGTGTTCCAGACCCAGTGCCAGTTGTAGTGCAGAATGTTCGGGTTGTAGACGCTCGGATCGCCAGGCTTGTGGAATTCGGCCGGGCCGGTCCAGAGGTCGTAGTCGAGTTCTTTCGGCACCGGTTGGAATGAGCCGTGGCCGATCGAGCCGCGGGGCTTGTAGCAGAGCCCCTTGGCCATGTAGACCTTACCGATGCCCCCCTCGCGCAGGAACTTGATCGCGTCCTGAATCCCCTTATGGCTCCGGCACTGGGTGCCGCACTGGACGATTCGGTCATATTTCCTTGCCGCCTCGACCAGTTTTCGGCCTTCCCACACATTGTGGCTCACCGGCTTCTCGACATAAGCATCTTTTCCGGCCTGACAGGCCCAGATGCCCATGAGGCTGTGCCAGTGGTTCGGCGTGGCGACGGAGATGATGTCAATCGCCGGGTCGTCGAGGACTGCGCGAACATCCTTCACGAGCGATGGTGCCGATCCGTTCGCGGCCTCGATCGCCTTCATGGCGTTGCCAACGACGTTCTCGTCAACGTCGCAGACCGTGGTCACGCGCACGCCCTGATCTTTCTGGTTCAGGAACCCTCGGACGTGGTCCATCCCCCGACCTCGGACCCCAACGACGGCCACGTTCAGCGAATCGTTCGCGCTGGTTCTCCTCGGAGCAGATCGGGGCTCGGCAGAAGCTCGTGAGGCGTTCGAGGCGGTCAGGGCGGCCAGGCTGGCGGCCGACGCCTGGAGGAAATCTCGGCGCTGAATCGATCGCATCGTGTTGGACTCCAGAGAAAATCTCGGGAAAATGGGAGGGCCCGATGCCTTCATGAGAACCTCCCGGCGCGGCCTCGTCAAGCATGGAGCCGGGTCGATCACTCATCGTTTCGAGCGGGACATTGTTGTGATCCTGACGATTCCGAGACGTTGCCTCGTCGTCCTGGTGGGACCAACTGGTTCCGGGAAGAGCACCTTCGCTCGCCGTCATTTCCGACCGACCGAGGTCGTCTCGTCCGACGATTGCCGAGCCCTGGTGTCCGACGACCCGAATAACCAGCTCGCCACGGCCGATGCCTTCGACCTGCTTCACCTGATCGTCGACCGCCGCCTGGCTCGGGGACGCCTGACCGTCGTCGATGCCACGAACGTCCGCGCATCGGCCCGATCGTCGTTGGTTCGATTGGCCCGTACTCACCACGTCGAGCCGATTGCTCTGGTCTTCGATCTGCCCGAAACCCTTCTGCTCGATCGGGCCCAATCGCGGACCGATCGGCGGATCGAAGCCGAAATCGTCCACCGCCATCGCGAACAACTGTCGCGGTCGATTGCCGATCTTTCGCGCGAAGGGTTCGATCGAATCCTCACGCTTTCGAGCGTGGATCAGATCGAATCGGTTTCGATCCGACGCGTTCCCCTTCCAAGCGACCGCCGGGACGATCGTGGACCGTTCGACCTGTTCGGCGACGTGCACGGCTGTGCCGATGAATTGGAGCAACTGCTCGACCGGCTCGGCTACGAGGTCGCTTCGCAATCCATTGAGCCCGCCTGGCCCGGCCCCATCTACAAGCACCCAGACGGCCGGATCGCCGTCTTCGTGGGGGACCTGGTCGATCGGGGCCCTCGGATTCTCGACACCGTTCGCATCGTTCGCAACATGGTCGCCTACGGCTCGGGCCTGTGCGTGGTGGGCAATCACGACGATAAACTTTTGCGCAAGCTGCGTGGGCGGAACGTCCGGGTCGCCCACGGTCTGGAGCAGACCCTGGCCGAGATTGAACTGCTCCCTTGGGGCATCCGGGAAACGACCGTCGAGGGTTTGATCGATTTCTTCGGTGGCATGACGCACCATTATGTGCTTGATCGAGGCCGCCTCATCGTCGCTCATGCCGGATTACCGAAACCGATGCACGGCCGAGAATCTCCGGGCGTTCGCGGCTTCGCTCTCTACGGCGAAACGACGGGCGAGGTCGATCAGTACGGTCTGCCCGTTCGCCTGAAATGGGCGAAGAACTACCACGGCCGAGCCCTGGTGGTGTACGGCCACACGCCGGTCCCCGAGCCGGAGTGGATTCGACAATCGGTCAACATCGACACGGGTTGCGTCTTCGGTGGTCACCTGACCGCCCTGCGCTACCCCGAGCTGGAGGCCGTCTCCGTTCCAGCCGCTCGCGAGTATTGCGTGTCGAAACGTCCCTTCCGGACCAGCCGTCGCCCCGTCGATCCCGATTCGCTCCCGACCGAACCGTCTTCGTAATCCTTCATCGCGACCAGACCGGCGCCGGCCCCCGCCTCATCCGCCCAGGGGGGCCGGCGCTCGGAATCGATCACTTGCCGCCGGTCAGTTCGTCAAGCAGGGCATTCGCCTGATAGACCGACTTCAACGCCTCGGCAATCACCCGAGAATCGACCGAAACGGCCCGGGCGAGCGTGTCGTCGTAGCCGAAGTCAAGAATCAACGAGTGGATATTGCCATCGAAGATCAATCCGACAACATTTCCCTCGCGATCCACGACCGGGCTCCCGGAATTGCCGCCGATGATGTCGGCCGTCGAGACGAAATTCATCGGCGTCGACAGGTCAAGCCGTCCCGAATCCTTCGCTTCGACCCACGATTCGGGCACGTGGTACGGCTCGACGTTCCCCTTGGCCTCCGCCTTCTCAAACAGACCCTCGACCTGCGTGAACGGCGGGATGGTCTCGCCGTCTTCCTCCCATCCGACCACGGTGCCGTAGGCCAGGCGAAGGGTGAAGGTGGCATCCGGGTAGATCGCGTCGCCGAGGCTCTCAAACAACGCCTTGGCGATCCGGCCGTACTGGGCCGACTCGACCCCCTCGACCTCGTCTTCCCACACCTTCCGCACGGCCCTTGACTCGGGATCAACGGCCACGGCCAGCGCGATCATCGGGTCGTCGCTGGCGGCGATCGCCTCCGAGCCTCCTTTGGCAAGGGCCTTGCGAGCCTTCACATCGCCAACCTTGGTCCCTTCGACCAGGGTCCGGGCGACCTCCTCCGGTTCGCGATTGCCGAGCACGCGCTGAACCACCGGATCGTCCGCGCCGACGGTGTCTCGCCAGTACGTCAAGGCGTTGGTTAGGCGGAAGATTTCGTACTCGGGGTAAATCGGCGCCTCGGAATAAAGGCCGAGGAACAGCGACGGCAAGGCCGTCTCGCGGTACTCCTGCAGGCGATCCTCGTTCGGTTTTTCTTGCTCGGCGGCCAGGCGGACGAGGGTCCGAGCAATCTGAAACAGGCGAGACTCGAATGCCTGAGCCCGTTCCAGCATGTTGTACGTCACCAGATTCTCGGCGGCCACGCGCCGAGACGCGGCGATCTTGTCCCAGGCATCTGCGTACGCTTCGGCCGATTTCGGATCAGACGCAATCTGATCGCGGAGTGCCTGTTCGGCCTCTTGCTTGCGACGCATGAAGGTTTCGTCGCGCAACCCCTGATACCCTCCCAGCCGGGCCTTGCGGCTGTTCTGGTAGCCGAACAGGTCTTCCTTGGCCTGCCGTGCTTCTTCCTCGCCGCGCTCGCTAAAGGATGAGAGAGACGCCTCGCGGTTGCGGATCAGGTCGAGCAGGAACGGGAAGCCGGTGTCGCGGAAGTATTCCAGGTGCGCCACCGTGTTCAACCGGCTCGTCCGGCCGGGGTGGCCGGCCACGAAGACGAGGTCCCCTGCCTCTGATCCCTTCTCGCTCCAGCGCAGGTAGTGCTCGGGCTGGGCCGGCTTGCCATCCTCGTAGGCCCGCACAAAGGCCACGTCGAGGCAATAGCGGGGATATTCGAAGTTGTCTTCATCCCCACCGAAGAAGGCTACGTCGAATTCCGGGGCGAACACGAGCCGAACGTCGGTGTACTTCTTGTATGTGTAAAGATGATATTGTCCTCCTTGGTACAGGGTGACCACATCGTTCCGCAGGCCGTTGGCCTTCGACGCTTCCTGCTCGATGTTCGCCATCGCCGAGCGACGGGCCGCGGCGGCCTCGGCGTCCGACATCGACGCGGTCACGGCCGCGTTGACCCGGTCGGTCACGTCCTCGATGGCCACGGTGACGTTCAGCTCAAGGTCGGGCGCGGGAAGCTCGGCCTCGCGCGTTTCGGCGAGGAACCCGACCCGGTAGTAATCATTCTCCGCCGTGCTCAGCTTTTGAAGCGTGTCGGCGGCAACGTGGTGGTTGGTCATCACCAGGCCGTCGGCCGAGACGAACGATCCCGACCCGCCGTTGTTGAAGCGTACGGCCGACGATCGAATGCGGGTGATCCACTCCTCCGTTGGTTCGAAGCCGTACTTCGCCTTCAACTGGTTGAGCGGCAGGTTGTTGAACACCCACATCCCCTCGTCGGCCGGGGATTGCGAAGCCGTCGTCATGATCGTCAGCAGCCCGATCAGGGCCATCCTTCGTCTCAGAGTCATCGTTCGGGTCCACTCCTTGGCGGTGGGTTGGTGGTCAAGCCCTGTGCCGCGGGCGGTTGCGGCTCTCTGCCGATTGTCTCAGGTTCGGCCCCGTGTCGGGAAGAGGGACACGATCAACCTGTTCGCTTGCTGAAAAAAGGGCGAGCGTGTGAACGCGAGGGCGAGCAATGCAGATCCTCCCTCTCCCTCGCTTTGCGGGGGAGAGGGTGGCCGAAGGCCAGGTGAGGGGTACACCGCCCGCTCGAACCGCAAGGTCTCTGCCCGACCCGCTCAAGCACGGCAGAGTGTCTTTGCACCAAGGCCTGTCTCGGGACGTTGCAATCGTCCGGACCTCGCCGCGGGGGGGATTCCCAAAGCCTTACGGATGGGGGTATGATGAGTCGTTACCCTGCTTGGTGCCGCCACGGTGATTTCCTTGGGCTTGTGGCGGATTTGGGTTGCTCGGATCACTGGTTGACGATCCTCGCGCCATGCGCTCGATGATCCTTATGGTGCGGATTGCCCTCTGGAGGATTCCTCCCTCCCTCTCGACGAGGTTCGTGACTCGATGACCCCTTCGACGCATGCGATCCGAGATCGAAATCACGCCGATCTCGGCGCGATTCTTCGCCGAGATGCCGAGGCGATTCTCGACACCTGGGCCGAGCGTGCCATCGCCCAGGGACACGGTCGCCCCGGTGCTCATCGGGAGGAGCTGCGCGACCACTTGCCCGAGTTCCTCATCGCCCTGGGTGACGATCTCACCGGCGACGACGACTCGCCGCGTCACGAGGCCATCGAACACGGGCGGTTTCGCTGGAAAGACGGCTGGGAGCTTCAGGATGTCGTCATCGACTATCAGCTCCTCCGGATCGTCATTCTCGAACGTCTGCAACAGCAGCTCGGGCACAATCCCTCGTTCGAGCAGGTCGTCGCCATCGGTGTCCATATCGATGATGCCATCGCTCAGGCCGTGGTCGCCTATGTCGAGCATCAGGCCGTCCAGCTTCAGCAGGCCCACCAGCGGCTCAACGAATTTCTCGGCGTGCTCGGCCACGAGCTGCGCAACCCGCTCGGCACGATCGCCGTCGGCCTGCAACTGGCCAAGCTCTGCGCTCCCCCTCAGGGCGATCTTTCCGATGCGGTCGATGGCATCAGCCGGGGGGTCCTGACCATGACCCGGTTGATGGACGACATGCTCGACGTGGCCCGCGTCACCCGCGGAGACCTGGAGATCCGTCGATCCTTCGTCTCGTTGACCGAGGTCATCACCTCCGCGGTCTCCTCAACCCGGTCGCTGGTCGACGAGTCGCGGCACCGTCTGGCCCTGTCGCTCCCTCCCGACCCGATGACCGTCGAGGCCGATCCGACCCGCCTGGAGCAGATCCTGGTCAACCTCATCACCAACGCCGTGAAGTACTCCGAGCCCGGCGCCTTGATCGAGGTGATCGCCGATCGAGAGCAGGACCAGGCGGTCATCCAGGTTCGGGACAACGGGGCGGGAATCGCTCCCGACTTTCTGCCGCATCTGTTCGATCTGTTCGCCCAGGCTCCGGAACACAACGGCCGGGGGCTCGGAATCGGGCTGGCACTGGTCCGTAATCTGGTCGAACGCCACGGCGGCACCATCTCCGCTCAGAGCGATGGAATCGGCCAGGGAAGCACCTTCACCATTCGCCTCCCGCTCGTTCGGCAAGCCTCCGAAACGCCAGGCTCCCCAGCCTCCGAGCCGACCGCCGCGGGCGGGGCCGCCCTGCCCTCGTCACCCAGACGCATTCTTATCGTGGACGACGAACGAGACGCCGCCCGGTTGCTGGCCCTCTTGCTTGAACAGGATGGGCACGAGGTCCGCGTGGCGTTCGACGGCGCCTCGGCCCTGACCGAGGCGGAATCCATGCGTCCCGATCTGGTCTTGCTCGATCTCGGCCTCCCGGATTTCGATGGCCGAGACGTGGCGCAGCGTCTGATCGCCTCCGCAGGGGCGGCACGACCCTTGATCGTTGCCCTGACCGGCTTCAGCCCTGGTCAGCGATCGGGAGAGACCCCTCCCGAGCAGGACACGCGCTTCGACCTGTTCCTGACCAAGCCGGTTGAGGCCGAGAGCCTGGAGCGCGTGCTCGCCCTTCGTCACCGGGAGGATGCCCCCCCCTCCGACCCGGTCTGACGGTACGAGCCGCCTTCAGCCCCACCCCCTCGCCGAGCCATCGAGCTTCGATCGAGCGTTGCCCTATTCCGGCAAGCTCATGAACCAGGCGTGGAGGGTGCCGCTCCAAAGCCCCATGCAGGCAATCGCCGTCACCAACCCGAGCAACACCGCGATCCGAGCCCGCAAGGCGATCATCTTCGAGCGATGCTCGACCCGTCTCAGCTCCTTCGCCAGCATGGTCATCTGACATTCGATCCATTCAAACCGCTCGATGAGCATGTCCGAAGGCATCGAGGGAGCCTGGCCCTTCTCCTCCAGATCACCGGAGCCGGCCGCCAGTGCGTTGCGTGTGCTGTCCCAGCGACGACGACGCTCGTGCAGGGCGAGCCGTTGCAGTCGCTCAAAGACCTCAGGTTCTTGGTCACGGCCCAGGCGCTCTGCCATGTCTGCTCAACTCCAACTCCCCTCGGCCCGATGATCGCACTGCCCTTGCAGTTCCGGCTGAGCGAGGAGGGCTCGCCCGATCACTCTGGCCCGCTCACCGCAAGCCGAGCGAGGATGCGAAACCGTCGTCCGCGACTGCCGATCCGATTCAAGGAGCAGCGTTCGGCCGGAGGTCGGGTGAGCGAGCCGTCGAACGATCGATCGACTTCACCGCGTCTCGCTCCCCCTGTCCACGGCTTCGAGCGGCGCTCGATTCCCCCGGCTCGCTTTACCCGCGTCCCGATCGCTCTCGGGAACAAGCCGGGTGAATCCACGCATGGCAGACGAACCGCACCGGGTCATCGAGCCTCACTCTCCAAGCACTCTAGTTCGTAATTCCGATTGCGAACGCGCTCCCCTCGTCCTTCCCCAAAACCGGTTCCAGGTCCGGCCCCCGAGCCCTTGCGTTCACCCGAGCCACTCGCCGACGAAAGGCCCTGGTCCCTCGGTCCCAGGGCACGCCAGCTCCTCCGTGATCTGTTGCGTCGCTTCATGCGATCAAGGATTTGTGTTCCTTCCCCGATCGTCCCGGTTTTCTGTGCTTGGCCTGGCCCGATTTCCTGATCATTAAAGAAGAGCCCACGATGCCGCGTCTTTCTCTTGTTGGATGAGAGAGTGTGTGTGTCGTAGCCCTCTCCTGACCGCCCCGACGATCCGCACCCTTGATTTCCCGAAACGAACGGTGTCAATCGGCTGAATCTGTTCTTTGACAAGCAGTTGCGTTGTTTGGCTCTGGCGCACCGATCGCGCACCACCAGGCGCACCGCGTGCGCACCACGCCCCCCGAGCGAGCGATCGGGTGATCGATCACGGAACCAAGCCCTCGTTGGGAACCGCCCGAGACACCGCATCGTCCCCGCCCGACCGGCGAGTGTCGGAAGGCCGATGACCGGACGATCGCGGCTCACCCTTCTCGGTTCCTTCCTCGCTCGGATGACGCCGGGCGAATTCCCGAAACGAACGGGAGATATTTCCCGAACTCGTGGATTGGGAACCCGTTCCGAAATCTGCCTTGAGCGCACCGAGCCGCGCACCACCCGCGCACCCGCAACGGTTTGGGGGGCTGCCATCTTTGTGCCCCTGGGGGACAGACAGGAGGTGGTCGCAGCGCGACGGGGGCGGCGCAATCCCCCGCCACCTCCACCCACACGAATCACCTCGGAAGGCGAGCCCAAAGACCCCGGTTCCTCAACGTCTCAGGACGAAGTCGGCGGGGGGACCGAGGTTCCGTTGACGGACGAGGGGGGGGCGGTTGCCTGAGGAGGTTCCCCCTCTGCCCCAGCCGTGGCTTTGGCTTCAGCCTCGGAGGCGATCGGCTCGGGAACGTCCTCGAAGAACTCGCCAATGCGGCGGAACTTCTGGTAACGGTGTTCGAGCAGTTGATCGCGGGGGATCTCGGCGATCTTGCGGAGTGACCGGGTCAGGAACCCTTTCAGGGCAATGGCGGCCCCTCGGGGGTCGCGGTGGGCACCGCCGGGGGGTTCCTCGACCACCTCGTCGATGATTCCAAACCGCAAGAGGTCGCGGCCGGTCATCTTCAGGGCCTCGGCGGCGCGGTCCTTCCGCTCGGCGGTCTTCCAGAGGATTGTGGCGCAGCCTTCGGGGCTGATGACGGAGTAGTACGAGTGCTCCATCATGCCCACCCGGTCGCCGATGCCGATGCCCAGGGCGCCTCCAGAGCCCCCTTCGCCGATGACGACACAGACGATCGGCGTGTCGATCTGGCTCATCGCCATCAGGTTCTCGGCGATGATGGCGGCCTGCCCTCGCTCCTCGGCCTGGATGCCGGGATAGGCTCCGGGCGTGTCGATCAGGCAGACGATCGGCAACTGGTGCCGTTCGGCCAACCTCATGGCTCGCAAGGCTTTGCGGTAGCCTTCGGGATGGGCACAGCCGAAGTTGCAGGCGGTTCGCTCGGCCAGGTCGCGGCCTTTCTGGTGGCCGACGAACATCAGCTTCTTCTCGCCGAGGTGGGCGAAGCCGGTGACCATGGCCGGGTCGTCTCCCACGGCGCGATCGCCGTGGAGCTCCAGGAACTGGTCGAAGATCAGCTCCAGGTAATCACGCGACTGGGGCCGGAGCTGGTGCCGAGAGACCTGGACCGTCTCCCAGGGGGTCAGGTTGGCGAAGATCGCCCGTTTCAGGCCGATCAGCTCGCGCCGGATCGTGCGAATCTGATCGGACAGGCCGGAACCGTCTCCCTGGGATTGCCGGGCTTCAAGCTCGGCCAGTCGGGCCTCCATCTCGAAGATGGGGGCCTCGAAGGGGAGGCGGTACTGATTGGGGGCCTGGGTATTGGTGTTCGGGTTGGTCACGGGGGGCATGGTCGGCCGCCTCCTCCTGGCGCGGGCCGTTCGCCGGGGGGGCCGGCGGGGTCTGGTCTGGGTCGGTTCAATTGGGTTCGAGTCGGATCGGATTCCGAGGCGAAGCGAGCGCAGTCGGCGGAATTCCCCGGCGATCACATGGAGAAGCGGTCGGCCATGGGGTCAGGGTCGTCCTTGAAGATCCTCATGCGGTTGAAGGCGGCCAGGAATTCCCGCAAATCTTTGAGACGATCGTCGGGTTTTTTGGCGAGCATCTTCAAGACCAAGTCGGAGAATTCTTTGGTGACGTTCTTGTTGTGAGCGATCGGCGGGATGGGCTTCTCCTTCATGTGCTTGTTGAGCAGCTCCATCGGCGAGTTGGCCCGGAAGGGCTGCCGACCGGTCGCCACCTCGTAACAGGTGATGCCGAAGCTGTAGATGTCGGCCGCGGCCGAAGGAGGAAGCCGGCGGATCACATCGGGAGAGATGTAGCTGTAAGTTCCTTCCCTGGGAGGCTTTCCGGAAAAGAGCTTGGCGAGTCCGGTCGGGATCTTCTTGGCCAGGGCGTAGTCGATGACCCGAACCTCGCCCGAGCGGTTGATGAGGATGTTCTCGGGCTTGACGTCGCGGTGGGCCCAGCCTTGTTCGTGCATGTAGGCCAGCGCCTCGGCCGCTTGACGCAGCACCGAGTGGGGCCGACCGGGCGGCAGGGAGTACTCCTGGGGCTTGCCGATGACCAGGCGAAGGGTCATGCCCGGGAAGTAGTCCATGACGAAGTACGGCGAGGGCTTGGCGTTGACGAACTCGTGCACCCGGATGAGGTTCGGGTGGGTGAACATCTGGCCGAGCTTGGCCTCGAAGGCCAGGGCTCGCCGTTCGGCCGGGTCGCTCGATCGGCTTTCGAGCAGTTCTTTCAGGGCGAAGCGTCGGCCGGAACCTTCCTGGACGACCTCCATGATGACGGAGTTCTGTCCCATCTGGAGGACCCGGACGATCCGATAGTTACCGATCCGGTCTTCGCCGGTCGTGGTGGTTCCGGTGGCCACGGGCCCTCCTCGGCGGCGAGGCCGCGGGCCGCCTTCGCAAGGGCTCCTGAACGTCAGGAAGCGGGGCGGCCCGGGGCAGGTCGAAACGTTGAGCGTCTGTCGATCTTACCAAACCCGCCGCCTGGTACAACGCGGGTCGGCTCGGTTCGGTTCGATCGGCCAGGAAGGAAATCAGATCTCCGTCCCGTCGGGGATCACGGCGAACTTGGGCACCACCACGATCCCGTCTCGAACATAGTACAGGCCCTCATGATCGACTTCCTGATCCCTCGGCTGCTTGCGGATGCGAACCCCCCGGCCGACCCGGGCGTTCTTGTCGATGATCGCATCCTCGATGATCGAATCGTCACCCACGCCGATGTTCGGCCGGCCTTCCTTCTGGTTTTTCTCGATGCCTCGCTGGCCTTCGAAGACGTCGGCCCCCATGACGTAGGAGTTGCGGATTGTGACGTTCTCGCCAATCTGGGTCCGGAGGCCGACGATCGAGTGCTCCAGGACCGACCCCTTGCCGATGGCTGCCCCGTCGGCGATCAGGCAGCGCGTCAGGGTCGCGCCGTTGACCTTCGAGGGGGCCATGAACCGCGGCCGGGTGAAGATCGTCTTGTTGTCGGCCGCGAAGTCGAACGGAGCGTCCACGCGGGTCAGGTCGATGTTCGCCTTGTGGAAGGCACCGATGGTCCCGATGTCTTCCCAGTAGCCGTCGAAGGGGAAGATCTGAACCCGCATGTTGGGGTCGGCGATGGCGGCGGGGAAGACCCCCTTGCCGAAGTCGTCCACGTCCATGCGGTTGAGCAAGTCGACCAGCACGTCACGGTTAAAGAGGTAAATGCCCATGCTCGCCAGATACGAGCGATTGCCGGCCCGGATGCCCTGGCCTTCCAGCCACTTCGGGTCGGTGCGAACCGAGTCGAGTGCGTCGCGGGTCTTCGGTTTTTCGAGGAAGTTATGCACCTGGCCATCCGGCTGAATCTGCATGATGCCGCAGGCGGTCGCCTCCTGCTCATCGACGGGCAAGGCGGCGATGGTGGCCACCGACCTGGTTTCGTGGTGCAGGCGGATCATCTCCTGGAAGTCCATGCGGTAAAGCTGGTCTCCGGAGAGAATCAGGACCAGATCGCTCAACTCGTCCTTGAGCAGCTCAAGGTTCTGACGCACCGCGTCGGCCGTTCCTTGATACCACTCCTGGTTCTCCATCGTCTGCTGCGCGGCCAGAATCTCGACAAAGCCGCCGCCGAAGCCATCAAACTTGTACGTATTGGTGATGTGTCGATGCAAGCTCAACGAATTGAACTGCGTCAGCACATACATCCGGTTCAGGCCAGAATAGATGCAGTTGGAGATGGGGATGTCGATCAGCCGGTACTTGCCGGCGATCGGCACGGCGGGCTTGCTCCGCAGGGCGGTCAGCGGAAAGAGCCGGGTGCCTCGGCCTCCCCCCAGAATCAGGCAGGTCACATTATTGCGAGTCATGACAGGAAATCCCCAGGCGAGTCGGATCGGCGCGGTATCTCGCCAAGAGGACCGACCCGAGCATCCGACGTACCGTACCTCCAGTCTACCCGAAGGCGGGATCAGGCTCGACCGGTGGGAGCCAAAAGCGCCCGGATCTTCAGGAGTCGATCGTCCCTTGAGGCGGGTCTGGATGGGTGCGCGGCGCACGCGGCCAGGACCCGCCCCAATCAGGTCCATGAACGGTTTGGTCGCTTACCAGCCGAGGGACATGTTCGACTCGATCACCTTGCGGGCTTCATCCAGATCGGTGCCCGTTTGCTGCATGTACAGCCGGACGGCGTGCAACTTGTCTCCCCGCGCGTTGGCCAGGCACTCGCGTGCCTTCGTACACGGGTCGATCCCTCCCTCGATCCCCAGCAACCGCTTGGAGATCACCCAGGCGTCACGCGGACGGTGCGTGACGCGCAGCACCTCCTCACCCGGATAGTTTTCCTCGGCGAAGGCTCGCGCGGCCGAGTCACCGTCGACGCACGCGATCATGATGTGCGATGTCGTTTCCACCTCGAACAGAGGCATGATGATGCCCCCTTTTTTTTCTACGAGTCGAGCGGCCGGCCGTCGATCACGATGATGTCGGTCGGGCCCGCGAGGCTCATCGAGTTGTGAGAAAGAGAGATGGGTTCCGCCATCGGGAATCCTAAGTCGCCGCACCCACCCTGGTCAAACCTTTTGAGCCGAAATCAAACCACCGCACTCGGTCCAATCGGCCGGTGATGGACAGAGTACCCACTCGATCCGAACGGCCTCGCCATCGGCAGCGCCTACCTCCCCAACGCTCGACGGTTTACGATGGCGCATGGAGCGGACCCCCGGCTCGTCGTGGTCGTGGACGGTTCGGCAGGTTCTCGGATTCAAACGTCTGAACAGGTTCGGAGGATGCTTTGATGACGCGGTTGCTTCTGGCGGCCCTGATGCTGGGGATCACAGGGTTGGCCTCGGCCGAGGAGCTTCGGGTCGGTGCCGCGCAGGAGGTGATTACCCCCCCTCCTGGGACGCCGATGGCGGGTTACTATTTCGAACGAGCCGCAGAGGATGTGCACGACGACCTTTACGCCAAGGCGATCGTCGTCGAGTCGGGCGACATGAGAGCCGCGCTCGTCGCGCTGGATGTCATTACGACGACGCGCGACCTGGTTGCCGATGCCCGGCAAGCGATTGAGGAAGCAACCGGGATTCCGGGTGCTCATGTGATGATCAGTGCGACCCATGCCCACACCGGGCCGGTCATCGCCGATCAATCCCGCCGCTCGCAATCGCTTGGGGGCGGTTCGGATCTGTCACGCAGCTACCGAGAGAGCCTGCCGGCGAAGATTGCCGAGGCCGTGCGCCGGGCCGACAAGGCGAAGGTGCCCGCGACGGCTCGGGCCGCTCGGGGGAGCGAGTCGTCGATTGCCTTCAATCGACGTTTTCATATGATTGACGGAACCGTCGGCTGGAACCCGGGCAAGCGAAATCCGAGAATCGTGAAGCCGGCGGGCGTGATCGACCCCGGCGTGCCGATCGTTTACTTCGAGTCGCTCGATGGTGACCCGCTCGCGGTCTACGTGAACTATGCCGTGCACCTGGACAACGTGGGAGGCCCGGCCATCTCGGCCGACCTGCCGTACACCCTGTCGAAGCTGATTGCCGAATTCAAGGGGCCGGACGTGGTGACGGTCTTCACGGCGGGGTGTTGCGGAGATATTAATCATATCGATGTTTTCTGGGCCGAGCCGCAGAAGGGATTCGAGAACGCCGCCCGCATGGGAATCATACTGGCTGCCGAGGTCCTTCGGAACTGGCCGAAGCTGGAAACGGTAGACGAGGTGACGCTTCGGGTCGATCGGGAGATGGTGGCGCTTCCCTTGCCGGAGATCTCTCCGGAAGATGTGCCGGCGGCGGAAGCCGTGGTCGAGCGGCACCGCTCGGGCTCGACTCCCCAGCCGAGTTTTCTGGAAACGGTCAACGCCTACAAGGTGCTTGACGTGGCCGCTCGGGACGGCAAGCCGAACTCGGTCGAGGTTCAGGTGATTGCGCTCGGCGACGTGATTGCCTGGGTGTCGTTGCCAGGCGAAATTTTTGTCGAGCTGGGGCTGGAGATCAAGCAGGATTCGCCGTTTCAGCATACGATCATTGCCGAGCTTGCGAACGGGTCGATCGGTTATATCCCGTCTCGCAGGGCATACAACCAGGGAAATTACGAGGTCGTGAGCGCTCGTTGTGCGGAAGGATCGGGCGAGATGCTGGTCGATACCGCGGTTCAATTGCTCAAAACATTGCATGGCAAAGCAATCAAGGAGTAAACGATCATGAAAATTCCATTTACTGGACGTCGAGCTGTGGGGCCGTGCTTTGCGGGGTCGCTTGGGTTGCTTGTGGTCGTGGCTGGAGCTGCGGCCCTTGCCCAGCAAGAGGATTCGCGCAAGGGGCCGCTTGAACCGGAGGAAGCCCGGAAGACGATCCACGTCGATCCCGGCCTTCGGGTCGAACTGGTTGCGGCCGAGCCTCAGATCACCAGCCCCGTGGCGATGGCCTTCGACGAGGACGGGCGACTCTGGGTCGTCGAGATGCGCGACTACCCAAACGGGCCGGCCCCCGGGGAACCGCCAGAGGGGCAACTCAAGATTCTCGAAGACCGAGACGGTGATGGATTCTTCGAAACGTCTCGAGTGTTTGCCGATGAGCTGCTCTTTGCCAACGGAGTCTTGCCCTGGAAGGACGGAGCCATTGTGACGGCAGCCCCTCATGTGGTCTGGCTTCGAGATACGAACGGCGACGGGCAGGCTGATGTCCGCGAGGTTCTGTACGAGGGGTTCGCGGTTGAGAATCCCCAGCTTCGTGTCAGTCATCCGACCCTCGGGATCGACGGTTGGATTTATGTGGCAAACGGCTTGCGAGGCGGTCAGGTCCGTCGCGCCGGGGATGACGACGCCGAACCGATCGATTTGAGCGGTCGGGATTTCCGCTTCGATCTGGTACACGATCGAGCCGAGCCGATCGCGGGCATGGGGCAGTACGGCCTGACCTTCGACGACTGGGGCCGGCGATTCGTCTGCACCAACCGGAACCATCTGGTGCCGATCATCCTGGAAGACCGCTACGCGCGACGAAACCCCGATCTCCCCGCCCCCGGTCGAGCCTCTGACGATCAGACGGCCGGAGGAGCCGCCGAGGTGTTCCCCCTGGTTGAGCAGTTTACCACCTCGTCGTTACACATCGGCAGTTTCAGTGCAGCCTGCGGCGTGACGGTCTATCGCGGTGATCTGCTGCCCGAGTCGTATCAGGGATCAGTGTTCACCTGTGAGCCGACGGGGAGCCTGGTGCATCAGGAAGTGCTTACGCCGGAGGGGGCGGCGTTCTCGTGGTCACCGCCGCGCAAGGGAGTCGAGTTCTTCGCCAGTACCGACCTCTGGTGCCGACCCGTCTCCATGGCGCATGGCCCCGATGGAGCGCTGTATGTTGTTGATATGTACCGGGCCGTCATTGAGCATCCTCAATGGATGCCCCCCGAATTGAGGGAACGCCCGGACCTGCTCGACGGGAAGGATCGCGGCCGGATCTGGAGGATCGTCCCGGAATCGCGGGTCGATCGGCCGGAGACGCCGAAGCTCGGGGACGCCTCGACCGCGGAACTGGTCGCGTTGCTCGACCACCCCGACGGCTGGTGGCGCACGACAGCCGAGCGCTTGCTTCTCCAACGGCAGGACCCGGCGGCGATCGCCCCACTTCGGGACCTGGCGCGAGCGTCGAAGACCCCCCAAGGCCGCGCCCAGGCCGCCTGGCTGCTGGAGCATGCCGGGGAACTGGACAAGGAAACGCTACTCGGGTTGCTCCGCGACGATGACGCAAGGCTCCGTGAGCAAGGGGCATTGCTGGCTGAGCGTCGACTCTCCGAGGAACGCAAGCTGCTCGATGCGGTGATCGACCTGGCCAACGATGATGATGCTCGGGTCCGGTTTCAGGCCGCGCTGGGGCTCGGGTTTGTAGATGATGATGTGATTCTCGATCCACTGGCGACCATTGCCCGGCTTGGGGCTGGAGATCGCTGGACGCGGGCCGCCGTGGGCAGCGCGGTGCCGGGCCGGGCCGGGGCGTTGCTGCTGACCCTGCTCGACGCGCCTCACAATCAGGCCGAGGAGACGGACGAAGGGCGGTTGACGCTGCTCCAGGAGCTGACGGCACTCGTGGGCACCCATCGTGATCCGGCGGAGTGTGCCGAGGTGCTGGAGGCCCTCTGGCAGATTGACCAGGATGCCGAGCGTTGGCGAATGGCCGGCCTGAATGGTCTGGCCGAAGGGTTGGGGCGACGAGGAACGCGGCTCGGGAGCATCCTTGATCAGTTGCCGGAAGCGGTTGCCGATCGCACCGCCCAGGCCCTGGCCGGGTTTGCCGAGACGGCCGAGGATGCCGACGCCGATCCAGCCGCGCGGCGCGATGCGATCCGGTTACTGGCCCACGCCCCCTGGGAGGTGGCCGCCGATTCGCTTTCGCGGCTCTTGGTGGAGGAACCGGATCAAGTCTTGCGGATCGCCGCGGCCCAGGCGCTGGCGGCTCGGGTTGAGCCGGAGGTGGCCGATCGCTTGCTGGAACCGTGGCGGAGTCTGACTCCGGCGGTGCGTCGTGAAGTGGCCCAGGGGATGGTGGCGCGATCGGATCGGGCCGGTGCGCTGCTGGATGCGATGGAGCAAGGAATACTTGCTCCCAGAGATCTGGATGCGAATCAGAGCCGCCGCCTGCGCGATCATCCGACGCCCGAGGTGCGCGACCGGGCGCGATCGTTGCTGGCGTCGAGCCTGCCCGCGGAACGGGCGGCAGTGCTGGAGAACTATCGAGCGGCGATTGAGATGCCCGCTGATCCGCATCGGGGACGCGAGGTGTTCCGAAGGCTTTGCACGACCTGTCACCGGTTGGAAGATCAAGGGGTGGTCGTCGGCCCGGACATCGGCGATACCAGAACCCGGACCAAGGCGGCCTTGCTTTCGGATATCTTGAACCCGAATGAGGCAATTGATGCGAATTATGTGAGCTACACGGTGGCCACGGTAGATGGCCAGGTGCTTGGCGGCCTGATCGCGTCGGAAACGGCCTCGGCCCTCACACTTCTGAGGGCGGAAGGGCAGACCGAGACGATCCTGAAACAGGAGATCGACGAGATTCAATCGGACGGCGTTTCGCTGATGCCCGAGGGGATCGAGCAGGATCTCACGGTTCAGGAAATGGCCGACTTGCTGGATTACTTGAAGAACTGGAGGTACATGGATGGGGTGGTGCCCCTGACCGAACAGGAGTGACGTGAAACAGATCGCAGAACAATGAGCCACGGATGAAACACGGATGGCGGTCAATGGTTCTTGCTTCATTGACACGACCGGACCACCAAGGCCACCCCTTTTCTATGCCTTGATTCTGATCCGTGTTTCATCTGTGCGTCATTCGTGGCTCAAGAGGCTTTCTGTGTTCTGCATCGCGCTCGATCGGGAATGAGTCAGGAGCGAGGGAACCGAGGCCGGGTTCAGGCGGCCTCGACCCGGCGGGGGACGGCGCGACCGGCGAGGTCGGCGGAGGCGTCGTCACCGCCTTCCTCGTGGTATTCGGCGTCGGTGTTGACCTTCCAGGTGTCGTACGAGCCGAGGCCGAGGATGTTCCGCGCGGCCAGGAGGGCAGTCATCATCGAGTGGTCTTGATTGTTGTACTTGTGCATTCCGTTGCGGCCGGCGAGTTCGAGGTTGTCGAACCGGGAGAGCCAGCGGCGGATGATGGCCACGCGGTCGCGGTAGGAGTCGTCGTAGACGGGGTAGGCCTTGGGCATCCGGACGACGCAGCCGTCGATGACGGAGGAGGCCGGGACGAGGCCGATGGTGTCGATCTCGCGGCGGCCGAGGTCGATCAGGTCGGTGTCACTCATGCCCCAGAGGTCATCCCCTTCGAAGCAGAAGTATTCGAGGCCGAGGCTCGAGGTGTTCGGGTCGGGCACCATCTCGGGCGACCAGTTCTTGAAGTTCTGGACGCGGCCGAGTCGGACGCAAGGATCATGGACATAGATCCACGTATCAGGGAATGTCTCGGCGCGGTTAACAATGAGGACGACGGTGAGGAAGTCGCGATAGCGGAGCCCGGAAGCGGCCTCGCGGACCTCGTCGGGGGCGGCGGGGCTCATGGCGTTGATGAGGTGGCGGATCGGCATGGTCGAGAGGAAGTGCCGACCGAGATAGCGGGTGGTGCGGCCCTCGGGATCGACGCTGACGAAGGCGTTGATCGAGCGGCCGTCGTGCTCGATGCGGTCGACGCGACGGCCGAGCTGGACGGAACCGCCGCCGTCCTGGACACGGTCGCGGACGGCTTCCCACATCTGGCCGGGGCCGAGGCGGGGATATTTGAATTCCTCGATGAGTGTCTTGACGACCTCGCCGCCCCGGCTGGGCAGGCCGATGCGGAGGGCACTGAGCGCGGCCTTGATGAGGCTGAGCCCCTTGATGCGCTGGGCGGCCCAGTCGGCCGAGATGGCGGAGGTGGGCATCCCCCAGACCTTTTCGGTGTAGGTCTTGAAGAAAATGTCGAAGAGGGTGCGGCCGAAGCGGTTGACGATCCAGTCTTCGAAGCTGCGTTCGGGCTCGATCGGCTTCATCCGGGCCTTGAGGTAGCTGGCGAGGATGCGGGCCGACCGGATGGGGCCGAGCTTGCGAAGGGCGTCGACCGGGCGGAGCGGGTAGTGAAAGAATTTGCGATCGTAGTAGATGCGGCTCAGGCGAGGACGGCGGAGGAACTGGTCGCCGAGGACCTCGTCCCAGAAGGCGTTGACCTCGGGACTTTTGGAAAAGAAGCGGTGGCCGCCGATGTCGAAGCGGTAGCCTTTATAAACATCGGTACGACTGATGCCGCCGACGAGGTGCGGATCGGCCTCGACCACGACGCAACGGCGGCCGTGCCGGGTCAGTTCGAGGGCGGCGGTCAGGCCCGCCGGGCCGGCGCCGGCGATGACCGCCTCGTACGCCCCGACGACGGCCTCCCGATCCGGATCCTCGACGCGATGCCAGCGATGCGGCGGAAGATTGCTCCGCGTGGTCGCGGGCCTCGACTCCTGGCTGCCCATGCCGGACTCCCCATCCATGAGGACTCAGCGGTGTTCACCGCGATTCCGTCCCGCCCCCGGGCGTTGCGAACCGTCGATCGCCTTCGAAAGGGGTGGCGAGGGCGGTTCGCTCGGCACGGGGTGGAAGGGGTGTTCTGTCAGATCCGGGCCGGATGGTCAAGGCCGGACGGCGTCGGATGGTTCGTCGGAGCGGAGTAACTCCAGGGTCTGCTTGACGAAGGCCGAAGCGGCGTCGAGGGCCTCGTCGGGGGCCAACCGGAGGGCCTGGGCCCGTTCGAAGGTGCGGAGGTGCTGGGCATCGAGCAGGCCGGGACGAACGTAGAGTCCTTCGCAGGCGAGGATCAGGCAGCGGAGCCCGGCCTCTCGGTAGCCTTTTTGATAGACGAGGGCGCGGAGGCAGCAGAACATGGCCTCGTAGCTCATCAGGCAGAGGTCGGTCGGGTCCCCTTTGGGATTGGCCTGGATGTTGGCGGCGGCATCGAGCCGGTCGGCGGCGCGGTTGAGCAGCTCACCGACGCGATCGGCGGCCGAGTCATCCCGGCGAAGATAGGGGCTTTGCAGGCACGCCTCGAACGTCTGGACGATGGCCATGGTCTTGGGTTTCGGGCGAAGGTGGGGAAGAAAGAGAACCCTGGTGAAACGAGATCGCCGGGTTCATTGTCGCGTTGGGGGTGATCGGTTGCCAAGGGGGGATCACGGAGCCGGGGGATCCGGGGCTTCGTCGTCGTCGGCGGCGTCTGGGGGCACTTCGACGAGGCCGTGCGTTTTCAGGTAGTTTTGACGGCGTCGCTGGAACCGGTTGACCTGTTCGATGCTCTCGTTGCGCAGGGTGAGGAAGCCGTCGGGGGCATCGAGCGCGGGGTGTTCGGCTGGCTGGTCGAGGTGACGAGCGAGGGCCTGGAGCGAGCGGTTCAGGGCCTCCTGGGCGGCGAGGATGGCGTCTCGCATGGCGAGGAGGTCGGGGTCGTCGGCCTCGATCTGAGAGAGAGCGGCCTGGTTGGCGTCTCCCTCGGCAAGCAAGGAGTCGATCTGGGCGCGATCGGTGGGTTCGATGGTGGGAGTCTGGCGCATCCGATTGAGCAGGTCGTCGAGTTCGGTATTGATCGTGTCGAAACGCTGGAGCGACGGGCGCATGGCCTCGGCCAGGTTTTGGTAGTCGCGCAACGGTTTGCGGAGTTCCTGATCGAGCAGTGCGAGGATTTCCGGATTGCGACGGACCTGAGCATTAACGAACTGACCCAGCAGCAGCAAGGCCGAGGCGACCGCCAGCCCGCCGAGCAGTTGCCGGATCAGACCGGCCGTGGGGCGAGCGACCGGCCAGGGGCGCTGGAGGAGCAGGCCGGCGACGAATCCGGAGGCCAGGCCGCCGAGGTGCGCGGCGTTGTCGATGCCCGGGATCGCCAGACCGAACAGGGTGTTGTAGACAACGAAGGCGATCACCCCTCCCCGCACACTGGCGACGACCGGCGCCGGGATGGCCGCCCGGTGTGAGAGCAGGAAGGCCCCAAGACCGCCGATCAGGCCGAAGATCGCCCCCGAGGCCCCAACACTGACGACCAGCGGATGCCACCAGGCACTGGCCAGAGCCCCGCCCAGCCCGGCGGCCAGGTAGAGCAAGGCAAACCCGACGTTGCCGTACAGGCGTTCCACCAGCGGGCCGATTCGGGAGAGGACCCAGAGGTTGACCGCCAGGTGGATGATGCCGCCGTGGAGGAAGACGGAGGTCAGGAGCCTCCAGAACTGGCCGTCGATCGCCACGGCCGCGCCGACGTTGCCTCCCCAGGCAATCAGGGACGGGACGCTCGGGCTGAGGATCGAGATCCCCGAGAGGACCATCGCCACGAAGACGATCAGGCAGGAGGCGATGAGCGTGGGAGTGACCACCACCCGAGGCGTGGCGGCCTGCACGTCGGCCTGGAAGGAGCGGACCTCGCCATCCACCTGATGCAAGGCGGCGGCTTGCCGGACGACGTGGCCGATCTCGGCCCGGGCACGGTTCAGGGCGTCGCGAGAGGTCGAGCCGGCAAGATCGCCCGAGCGTCGAGCCTGGGAGAGGGTGGAGAGCACACCGGCCAGGGCCTCGGCCGCGTCGTTGGATTCGGTGGATCGCAGGGGGAGGGAGTGCCGGTGGCCGAGGTCGAGGGTCGTGTCGAGGCTGCCGACGACCCGGACCGATTCGGGAAGCTCGTCGAAGGCAAGGGCGTGACCGGATCGGGGGGAGTCGCCGCCGGGCCAGCAAACGCGTTGCGAGGTGATCGTGCAGGCGGGGACGGGGCCGGTCGGGCCCGGCTGCTCGATGATCGCCAGCAAGAGCTCGTCGGGCCTCGGGCGGAGGTAGGTCTTGAGCGCCCGGACGGCGGCGGAGGGGTCGAGCTGCGGGGCGACGAAGCAGTTCGGATGGCCTCGGAGCGGCTGGCAGGCGGCCAGAGCGAAGAGTTCCCAGGCGTCGACCTCGGGGCCGGTCTCGGAGTCGTCGTGCACGGTGCCGGTCCTCGAAGGGATGGTGTGAGGGAGCGATCACGGACGGCGGTGGGCGGTCGCGATCCGGGGAGCGGGGGCGAAGGTGGGGGCGGACTCGGGATTGGCAGTGGCCGCGGAGGGGATCGCAGCGGGGGCGGAACGCTCACGATCGCGGTCGAGGTCGGTCGCGGGCAAGGTGATGGCGAGCATCGAGCTACCGGCCGTTCGCATGGCGTCGAGCAAGGGGGTGGGGGCCAGGCCGAAGCCCAAGGCGACCAGGGTGGCCAGACCGATCGGCCAGGCAACCCCCCTCGTCGCGGGCTTCGGGGCGCGGTCTCCTTGGCGGAGGAACATGGCGCGGAGGACCCGGGCATAGTAGAAGGCCGAGATCACCGAGTTGACCAGGGCCAGAGCCACCAGGGTCAGCAGCAACGGGCGGGCGGTCGGATCGGCGTTGAGCACTTCCAGAAAGAGGTAGAGCTTGGCAAAAAAACCGGCCGTTGGCGGCATGCCGATCAACGAGAGCATCAAGACGACGATGCAGGCCGCCAGGCCGGGCGAGGAGAAGCCCAGACCGTTCAGATCGTCGATGTCGTCTCGACCCTTGTCGGAGGCGAGCCAGGCGGCCACGGCAAAGGCGCCGACGGTCGTCAGGCTGTAGATGACCAGATAGAACAGGACCGAGCCGGCCGTTTCTCCGCGAGTTGAGCCGACCCGAATCGTCACGGCCGCGGCCACGACACCGACCAGGATGTACCCGGCGTGGGCGATCGAAGAATAGGCGAGCAAGCGCTTGAGGTTCCGCTGCCCGAGGGCGGCGAGGTTGCCGAAGGTCATCGTGATGGCCGCGATCAGGGCGAGGATCAAAACCCAGCCACCGGCGCCCTCGGTTCCAGCGGTGCCGGCCCAGGGGCCGAGGGCGTGCAAGAAGACTTTCATCAGGGCGACGAAGCCGGCGACCTTCGACCCGGAGGCAATCCAGGCCGAGACGGGGGCCGGGGCACCTTCGTAGGTGTCGGGGGCCCACTGGTGAAACGGGACGGCGGCGATCTTGAAGCCGAAGCCGACGAGGACGAGCAGGACGGCCGTGCCGCCAAGGACATCTCCGGCGAGCCCGAGCGACACCTCACCCCCGACGCGGTCGAGCAGGACCTTGCGGATGCCGTCGAGGTGGGTTGTGCCCGTCAGACCGTAGATCAGGCTCAGGCCGAACAGGAAGAGGGCCGAGCAGACCGAGCCGTAGACGAAGTATTTCATCCCCGCTTCGGACGACCGCAGGCGTGATTTTTCAAAGGCAGAGGCGAGGTAGAGGCAGATCGTCATCATCTCCAGGCTGATGAGGAGGATGAGCAACTCCTCGGCCGAGACGAGGATCATCATGCCGACGCCTGCCCAGAGCATCAGGGCGTAATACGGTCCCCAGTGCTCGGTGAAGTCCCAGGTCAGGGAAAGGCCGAGCACCATCGCCAGCAAGAGAGCGATCAGGGCGTGGAATGACTGGGTGAGCAGGTCGCCAGCGATCGTGCCGTAAAAGAGGGTCGGATCGGGGTCGGAGACCACCTCCGAGGGCACGAGCAAGGGGGTGAGCAGAAGGACGAGCACACCGATCGGCCCGAGCAGGGACAGTAGGCCAAGCCGTTTGCGGCGGGAAGGGCTCGACGCGCCTCGCATCAAGGCGACGTCGAGTAGCAGAACGACGAGTCCCCAGAAGGTCAGCCAGAGCGGAGCCGCCAGGGACCAGAGCTGGCCGAGGTTCACCGGCTCGGCGGCAAAAGCGGGCATGGGAGGGGTCCGATCGCGGGGGACAATGGGGAAGGTCGTTCGGGAAGGATCGGCCGAGGAAAGGCTCGGCCGATCGGTTCGAGTCAACGTCGAGTCGGCGGTTAACCCGCCATGCTGTCGTAACGGTCCACGTCGGCGGCGAGCCAGCGGCGGTAACAGAGCAGGATCAGGGCGATGCCGACAGCGACCTCGGCCGCGGCGAGCGTGATGACGAAGATCGCCAGCATGACGCCGGAGATCGGCCCGCCTTCGGGCCTGGTCGCGTCGTTGAACCGCCAGAAGGCGACAAGGTTGATATTGGCCGCGTTGAGCATGATCTCGACGGCCATCAACAGGGCGATGGCGTTGCGCCGAGAGAGCACGCCGAACAGGCCGATGGCGAAGGCGGCGGCCGCGAAGATCAGGAACCAGCTCAGGGGGATGTCGCCACTGCTGATCATTGGGGGGACCTTGCGCCGGGAGATTCGGAGCGGCCGGGGGTTCGGGAACCTTCGGAAGCACCGGCCAGGGACGGTTCGGGCTCGCCGGTTAGGCCGCTCGGGGGAATCGGCCGGCCCGATGCGAGGCGATCGGCCAGGGGGTCGGGCAGCTTCGGCGCATCGCGGCGTTCCTGGCGGGCCAGGACGATGGCGCCAACGAGGGCGGCCGTCAGCATCAGGCCGGCGACCTCGAAGGGGACGACCGATCGGGTCATCAGTTCCATGCCGACGGCTCGGGGCATGTCGGCGATGACGGTGGCCGTGGTGCTGGTCGGACTGCGGGATGCCGTCCAGACGCCGTCCCGATCGTCGTAAAAGCGAATGGGGCCGTCTTCGGGGGCCAGGGCCAGCCGAACGCTTTGAGGACCCGCGGCCATCTGCGAGAAGGGACCAACCGGCTCGGGCAAATCAACCGCAACCGGTTCGCGACGGGCGACCTCGGGATCGAGCGGCCAGACCTGGACGGTGGGGAGGGACTCGTTCTCGTCGGCTTCGGTGTCGGTGTTGCTGTCCGATGATGGAGCGGGCAAGACGAGGGCGGCGACCCGCCGGGCGTCGCTGGCCACGGAGACGGCGATCGGAATGCCGGACAGGCCCTCAACACGGGTAACCTCGGCGCGGTCGGGAATGTTCAGGACCCGAAGATCCCATCGGCCCGGCTCGCCGCTGACGAGCGAAGCGACAGCCACCAGGGGGCCAGAGACCCCTCCCGCGGCCGGAGGAGGAGGCGGAGGCGGTGGAGGTCCCTGGGGATCGGAGGCAACCGGCTCGGGAGGGGGCACCAGGCCGAGCGTCAGGGCGCCGATTGGCCGGCCTTCACTGGACGAAGGAATGGAGGTCGATTCGCCGGTCAGAAGGTTCCAGGTGACGACGCGGCGGTCGGACCCGGCGGTGACCAGGTGCCCTTCGGAGGTGAAGGTCATGGCGAGCACGGCGCCGTTGTGGGCCTCGATCTCGACCGGATCAGGGCCGACCCAGACCCGGACGATCCCGTCAGCGCCGCCGGTGGCGACCATGAGGTTCGCCCCTTCGTCCTCGAATTGAGGGGGGCTGACGGCCACGGACGTGATGGAGCCGGGGAGGCCTCCGGAGCGGTCGAGGATGGTTCGGTTGCTGAGGGTTTGCCAGGCGCGGACCCGACCCTGGCCGTCGGCCGCGGCGATCAGTGAGGCGTCGGGGCTGAAGGTGACGGCCGAGGGAGCGAGGCCCTCCAGGTGCAGGACTGATCGTTGTTGCCCGGCGATCGTCCAGAGGCGGATACGTCCATCGGCGTCGGCCGAGGCGATGAACTGGCCTGTGGGGCTGTAAGCCAGGGCGAGCGAGTCTGGCCCGCCGATCCGGGGGTTCACCCCGCCGGGACGGGAGTTAATGCGGACCCACGACTCCTGACCCGGTCGGCCACGTTCGGCCGTGATCCCGAACAGCAAGACACCGAGCACCCCGAAGGCGACGATGCCGGCCGGGAGCTTCCACCCCCAGTGACCGCCCGTCGTCTCGTCTCCCTGGATGTTCCGGGTGAGCATGATCCCGAACAGCAGGAGGATGGAAACGGCCCCGATGTAGATGAGCACCTGCATCGCCGCGAGGAACTCGGCCTCCAGCAGGACGAACTGACAGGCGACCGTGAAGAAAAAGGCGACCAGGAACAGAGCCGCATGCACGAGGTTCCGGGCAAGCACCGTCCCCAGGGCCGTCAAAAGGCCAACGGTCGAAACGATCAGGAAGATGAGCTGAAGGGGGCTCACGGTCGTGCGTCCTCGGTGGCGGTTCGGCTCATCGCAGGGAGCCCGAGGGGGTGGGAGTCGGTTGCGCCAGGGTTGTTTTGCCCAGGACCGGCGCGTGGCCTCCGGATCGGGAGAGTCTGACGAATCCGGCGATGGCGACGATCAGGACCGGCAGGGTGACGAGCCAGCCGAGCAACGGCCGATCGCGCCGGACGCCCAGCTCCAGCCAGGCGGCGGCCACGAGGATGTTGACCAGGCAGAGCGGGATCAGGACCTTCCAGGCGAAGTTCATCAGGCGGTCGACTCGCATCCGGGGCAAGGTGGCCCGGATCCAGAAGACGAGGAAGATCATCAGGGCGACCTTCACGCCGAAGATGCCGATCAGGATGACATTGGCCAGGATCACCGAGTCGATCGACCCGAGCGGCCAGGTCGTTCCCGGCAAGGTCCCGCCGCCGAGAAAGAGGGCGACGGCCACGCACGAGATGCCGAAGATCGCCAGGTACTCGGCCAGGAAGAAGAGGCCGAACCGCATGCCGGAATACTCGGTATGGTAGCCGGCGATGATCTCCGACTCGGCCTCGGGCAAGTCGAACGGAGCGCGATTGACCTCGGCAATGCTGGCGATGAGCAGGAGCACGAAGGCGGCGATCCCCGGCGGCGAGAAGAGGAACCACCCCTGGTCGAGCTGGGCGTTGAAGATGCCGACGAGGCTCAAACTCCCCGTCCAGAGGATGACCGGGACGAGGGAAAGCACCTGCGGAATCTCGTACGAGACGAGCTGCGCCACTCCCCGCATCGAGCCGATCAGGGCAAACTTGTTGCGGCTCGACCAGCCGGCCAGGAAGATGCCGAGCACCGAAAGGCTGGCCGCGGCGATCAGGTAAAGCAGCCCTGAGGCCGTATCGACGGCCGCGAGGCCAGGATACCAGCGGGAGGCTTCATCCGGGGCTTCGGCGATGCCGAACGGGATCATGTCCCGAGCGGTCGATCGAACTCCGAACGGAATGACCGCCAGCACCAGGAAGGAGGAGACCATCAGCAAGACCGGTGCGAGCAGGTGAACGAAGGCGTCGGCTGATCGGGGGACGAGGTTCTCCTTGGTCACGAGCTTGATGGCATCGGCGATCGGCTGCAAGAGGCCGAACGGACCGACCCGGTTCGGGCCGATGCGGTCCTGAAACCGCCCGGCGAGCTTGCGCTCGGCCAGGACGATGTAGGCGACAATCCCCGGGAAGACGACGAGGAAGACCAGGAGCCAGCCGAGCCAGTAAAGCCAGGCAGGCCCGTCAAGCCCAGCCGGTCGCAGACCGTCATCGGCAAAAGCCAGCAGGAACACCGGGTCCAGCAGCGGGGCGATCACGGAGCCTTCTCTCCTTCGGGCGGGAGTCTCTGTCGCGATCCCGGTTGAGTTACACCCAGCGAAGGTCGCCGGACGCCCACGCATAGGCCAGGCCCACGGCGAGCATGGCCAGGAAGATCACCATTTCCACCAGGACGAACAGCCCGAATCCCATTTCGGCCAGGCCGAGGTAGCTGACGGCCCAGGGGTAGAGGAACACCGTCTCGATGTCGAAGACGACGAACAGGATGGCGTAGATGTAATACTGCAAGCGGAAGCGGACCCAGGTCTCGCCGGTCGTCCGGACGCCGCACTCGTAGGTCTCCCCCTTTTCGACCGACCGCTTGCGAGGGGCGATGAGCGCCACCAGCACGAGCGGACCCACGGCAAAGCCGATCGCCGCAAACAGCAGGAGGCCGATGAAGCCGTAGTTCGGGATCATCGCGAGCGGTCCTTCACATCAAAACAAGGGGATCAGCCGAAGTCGACCCGGGGCCTTCGGCCGGGCCAGGCGTGGCTCGGACGCGGGATCACGCACCACGACCGGGGCGATTCCCGAAGCGAGGCCCCGGCCGATCGATCGGTTCGGTGGCGAGCGACGACGCGGGACGGCGTCACCACGAGAACGGTTCAGACCGACTGCGGAGGGGGTCCGCTGGCCGAGGTGGTGGCGGGGTCGTCGAGCGATTCGACGCGAGTGTTCTCGTCGAGCGCGACCTCGGTGATCTCGCCGTCGTCGCGGCGAAGACGCAGGGTCGGCTGGTGGCAGTAGAGGGCCTTGCCGCCCATCTCCATGCCGCCGACCGGGCGCAGCCCCTCGCCTTCGACGGTGCCGATGGCTTCGGTCTTCCAGCGGCGATGGCCGACGCGGACAAACTGCACGACCCGCACCCGGGTTCCAGGCACGTACTGGGGTTCAGGCTGTTTCAAAAACATTGGCGAATCGGACTCCTAGCGGATGGCGGGGCGATCGTATCCGCGCCGGCGGGGCCACACAAGGGGCCGGCGGCTTGGCGAACATTGTAGCGACCCGGGGCGGTGGTTGCGTAGGCCAAGGCTTTGGGCAAGCGATCTGGAGGGTGCTTGATGGCGGTTACGCTCCGGCTTCGGCAGGTTGGGGAGCCGTGAGCGCCTTCTGAAGGCGCTGGGTCTTCTTCTTCTCAACCTTGGCCCGCTCGGCGGTTTCCTCGGGACTGGCCCAGGCTTCGGGGTGCGTCTCGGCGTAGTAGGCGCTGGAGACGAGCAGATCCTGAAGCGAGTAGATGTGCGACTGGTGCCGTTCGTAGTTCGACAGCTCGAAGTTCTGGTCCATCTTGATGGCGTCGAATGGGCAATACTCGGCGCAGAGACCGCAGTTCATGCAGACGTCCATGTCGATGTAAAACTCCTCGGGGAGCGGGACGACGTTCCCCTTGGTGTTCTTGGCCTGGGACATCCAGATGCACTGCGGCGGGCAGACCTTCGCGCAGATATTGCAACTGGTGCAGCGGACGTTGCCGTCCTCATCGTCGTAGATCAGCACAGGCAAGACGCGGAAGCGTTCGCGGGTCGGCAGGCGTTCGTCGGGGTACTCGACGGTGAACAGTCCTTCGGTGTCCGGCCCCTGATCGACGACCGGCCCGCGCCGGTATTCAGGGCGTTTCCACCAGAGGTCGATCGGCAGGTCGCCGCCGCCGTGCCTCGCGGTGGTTGCCCCGTGGCCGACGGTGAAGGTGCGGAGGAATCGTCGCATTGTCACCAGGTGGCCGGTGATCATCCCCTTGCCGAACGGCCAGAGCCCCACCACGGCCGAGATGATCGAGCCGATCGCCCCGAAGAATGTCCCCATGATCCTCCTGAACCCGTTCATTGTTCCAACCTTTCACGCCACGGCGAATCCGGTGTGCGGCCGCAGTTCGGGAGACTTGAAAATGAAAGTCTACTCAGGGTTGCTTTTGTCCCAATCCTGAGGTCCAGAACATGAAATCGTGTGGGCCGTGAATTTCAAGTTTGTTGCCGTCGAAGTTCGTCGACAAGCGGCCCCTGAAAACCTCCGGAGAGGATCGGGCCGGATCGGGCCAGGGATGAAGATCGAAGAACCAATAGTGCAGGTCATTGTCGAATTCGAGTCGATAATCGCCATGAGGGTCGATCCGAGAGTAGCGATGGACGAAGGCTACGCTCAAGGTCGGTTCCGTGGGAACGGTCAGTACCTGGATCACGTCGCGACGAATCCGCACGCGTTCGAACGTGACGATCAAGGACACAACCGCCCCGATCGACACCAGGGCCAGGAAGAGCCGTCGCCGCTTCGTCATGTGATCCTCACCGATCCACCTCTCCCAGCACAATGTCGAGGCTGCCGAGGATGCCGACCACGTCGGCGACGGTGTGGCCGAGGCACATGGTTTCGAGCGCCGTCAGGTTGATGAAGCTCGGGCTGCGGACGTGGTAGCGGTAGGCGGTCGGGCCGCCGTCAGCGACGACATAGTAGCCGAGCTCTCCCTTGGGGTTCTCGACGCGGGAGTAGGCCTCGCCGACGGGGACCTTGATCTGATAGCTCTTTTTGCCGGGGAGGATCGGGCCGTCGGGCAAGTCGCGGAGGGCCTGCTTGAGGATGCGGACGCTCTCGCGCATTTCGAGTAGGCGGATCAGGTAGCGGTCATAAACGTCGCCATTGGTCGTGCTGATGACCTTGAAGTCGAAGCGGTCGTAGATGGAGTACGGCGCGGCGCGGCGGATGTCGTAAGGGACGTTGGAGGCCCGAAGAACTGGCCCGGCCGTGGAATAGGCGATGGCCTGCTCTTGGGTGATGACGCCGATCCCCCTGGTGCGGTCCTTGAGGATTTCATTCTCCGACAGGAGGCGGTCAAGCTCGTCAATCTTCTTGTCGAGCCGGTCGTTGACGATCCCCCGGCAGCGCTCGGCCCAACCGGGGGGCAGGTCGAAGGCGACGCCGCCGAAGCGGAAGTAATTGCACATCATTCGGCTGCCGGCGACCCACTCGAACAGGTCGAGGATCAACTCGCGCTCCTCAATCGCGTAGAGGGCCGGGGTGAAGAAGGCGCCGAGGTCGTTGAGCAGGAAGCCGATCGACCACATGTGGCTGGCGATCCGGGTCAGCTCGGCCATGATGACGCGGAGGTACTCGGCCCGTTCGGGGACCTTCGCGTCGTCTCCCATCAGTTGCTCAATGGCCAGGGCATAGCCGAAGTTGTTGCCCATTGAGGTGAGATAGTCGAGCCGATCGGTGAACGGGAAGTTCATCAGGAACGTGTTGCGTTCGCCGATCTTTTCATGGTTGCGATGCATGTAGCCCATGACGGGCTTCAGGCCGACGATCGTCTCACCGTCGATCCGGAGGTTCATCCGGAAGACGCCGTGGGTCGAAGGGTGCTGCGGCCCCATGCTGAGCATGAACTGGTCGGTGTCGAGCCCTTGCAGATCAACCCCGTCTCCCAGGGGGGTCAGGCCGATCCCCTTGGGGTCGAGGGCGGAGTCGAAGCTGTCCCAGTTTCGGAACGACTGGGGAATCTTGAGGTTCGTGCCGTGGGGGTTGAACTCCTCGGCGCGGAAGTGGTGCCCCTGGCCGTCCTCGATGCGGCTCGGAAAGACCTTGGCCGGGCCTTCGTAGTACGGTTCAAGGTAATCCTTGCGGAGCGGGTAATAGGCGAAGCCTTCCCACATGAGGATGCGCGTCAGGTTCGGGTGCCCGGTGAAGCGGACGCCCATCATGTCGTAGACTTCGCGCTCCTGGAAATCGGCCCCGGGCCAGACGGAGACGACCGAGGGGACCTCCCCTGCCCCTTCGGCCTCGCTGGTTCGCACGCGGAGGGCGATCAACGAGCCGGGGGTTTCGATACTGTCGACTTGGTAGACGACCTCGATGCAGTCGTCGTAGTGGACGCTCTGGAGGCTCGCGAGGTAGTCGTAGCGGATCGGGTTGCGGTCGCGGAGGAATCTGGCCACGTCGAGCAGTTTCTCGGCGGGAATCAGGAGGGCGGCGCGGATGATCGTCGCGGTGCCGTCGCCGAATTCGGCATTGAGGCGGTCGGCCAGCTCCTTCAAAGCCGAGTCTCCGAGCCAGACAAGGCTCGGGCGGGCCTCGGCCACCTTGACCTTCTTTGCGGGCTTGCCGGCGGGCTTCTTCGCGGCGGGAGCGGCGGCGGCCTCGGCTCCTTCGGGAATGGCCTCGCCGCGGGCTTTGGCGCGGATCAAATCGATCTTGCTCATCGGCCGGGGGGCGGAGGCGTCGGGCTTGGCGGGGGCTTCAGGTTCTGCCTCAGGCTCGGGAGCTTCGGGCTGAGGCGCGGGGATTTTCAAGGGGCGTTCGAGGGTCGCCTCCCGGGCCTCAATCAGACCGGCGGCGGTGCGCTCGGCCGTCAGTTCGAGGGTGCGGACGTCGATCAGGTCGGGGCCGAGGACGGGCACGGGGATGTCACGCTCGACCTCGGGATCGTACCAGGGGGTGTTCCCCTTGCGACCGATCGCGGGGATGTCGAGGCGCTCGCCGTCGATCTTCTTCTGGAGCGTGATCAGGCCATTCAGGAGCGCCTGCGGAGTCGGCGGGCAGCCGGGGACATAGACATCGACGGGAAGATACTTGTCGATTCCCGAGACGACGTTGTACCCTTCCTTGAACGGCCCACCGCCGGAGGCACAGGCCCCCATGCTGATGACGTATTTCGGCTCGGGCATCTGGTCGTAGAGGCGGGCGATGACCGGCATCATCGTCTTGGTGACGGTGCCGGAGACGATCATCACGTCGGCCTGACGGGGGCTGCCTCGGAAGACCTCGGCTCCGAACCGGGCGATGTCGAACCGGCTGCTGGCGGTGCAGATCATCTCAATGGCGCAGCAGGCCAGGCCGAAGCCAAGGGGCCAAAGGGCCGATCGCCTCCCCCAGTTATAGACGGTGTCGACCATGCCGAGCAGCTTGTCCCAGCTCGTGACCAGGACGTGACGTTCCAGCTCTTGCTGCAAGACCGGATCGATCGGGATCGACCATTCGAGGCGATCGGGAGTCGGGCGTGGTGGGGTCGGCATGGGTCGGTTGCCCTGACTTCGGCGAGGGACGGGGGCGTTGAGGCCCGGAGCCGCGTCGGGCGGCGGATCGGACGGAAACGGCAACGTCAACAGATTGACCAGACGCCATTCGAGGCGTCTTGGTTCGGATCGCATGGCGGCCCGGCCTTCGGTTTGATGCTCGTTCCCACGAGGTTCGCGGCGCCTGCAAACACCAAAGGACGATGAGGCCGACCATGCGCGACGAATTGTAGTCTGAGGGCCGATCTCGTTCCAGTCGCTCCCTTTCCGGTCGGCCCGGAGAGGCCCATAATACAGTCATGCAACGCTTGCCGTTTCAATTGAGCGTGACTGCCCTGTTGATCGTGGTGGCGGGTGTCGCGCTGAATCTCTGGCTCTTTCGATTCGGCACGCTGGCCGGCTTGCTCGGCCTGAGCGTGACGAAGCATGTGGTCATCGCCTGGCTCTGCCAGGTTCTCGGGGTCGATCGTCGGCCTCGGACGACCTCGGATCAGGCAGACGAGCTTCATCCGGACCGTTTCCCGAACCTCCCAGGTCCTCCGGGGCACCTCGCGGTCTCGGTTTCGATCACGCACCGGGCCGATTCGAGGGTGGTGTGACCAGGGCGGGAAAACCCGTGGCAGCGGGTCGGATCAATGGTCGGCGCACGCCCTTTTGAGATTCCCGAGTGGGCGCGGATCGCTTCGGTCGCTAGAGTACCGCCTGGGGCAAGGATGCTCCAAGGAGGGATCGCCGATGCCGACGGATCGCGACGGCACGCTACTGCTCGTCGAAGACGAGGACCTGTTGCGTACCCTCGTCTCACAGTTCTTGCAAAGCTCGGGCTTTTCCGTGGTTGAGGCCGCCGACGGCCCCGAGGCGCTGCGGCGAATCGACGAGGATGGCCCGTTCGACCTCGCGCTGGTCGATTTGAATTTACCCCGGCTCTCAGGGGTCGATGTCTGCCGATGCCTGCGAGGTCGATGGCCGCAGCATCCGGTAATCATCTGCAGCGCCGCGGTGCTGAACGAACACGAAATCGCCTTGCGATTGCTGGGAATCGATCACTACCTGACCAAACCGTATCATCCCGAAGTGCTTCTGGAACACGTCGGTCGGTGGCTGGGTCGAGCCGCCTGAACCGGCGGTCGGGGTGCCTAGGCAATCACGCTCTTGCTTGGTTAGAATGCCCGCTGAAACGTGTTGGCCAACGGTATCCGGACGCCGAATCCGTGCCGCTCGCCTTCTGATCGCCGACTGTAGTGGCCATCGCCCCGACGAAGGATCATGCCCATGGCCGGCAAGCCGAAAAATCGTTTGGAATTGCGTCGTCAGTATGAGGCTGCCGAAGACCTCGACCCCGTCGAGGATGACGCCGCCGCCATCGTCGATGACACGGATGACGACGAGGAGGTTGAGCGGAAGCCGAAAAAGAAAAAGGCTCCCGCCAAGAGCAAGGCCAAGACGACCAAGGCCGCCAAGCCGGCCGCTCGTATGCGCATTGTCTGGAACGTCGTCAGCGACGCCTTCAAGACTGTCGCCACCTTCGACTTCTCTCAAAAAGCCGAAGCCGAAGCCAAGGCCGAGGAACTGAACGCCAAGGGCAAAGGCACCTACTTCGTTCAGAAGGCCAAGGAACCGATGCCCGACGACGCCCCCGGCCTCGGAGCTTCGATCACCCGCACCACCCCTCCTCCCCCCAAGGCCGTCCCCGACGCCGAGCTTGAAGTCGACTCCGAGCCCGACGAGGACGAGGACGAGATCGACGACGAGGACGAGATCGACGACGACGAGGATGAGGACTGATCGGCTCCGGCCGAACTCCATCCAATCCCACGCCAGGGCCGACCGTTCGTGACGAACGCTCGGTCCTGTTTGCTGCGCTGGTCTCAATCGCCTGCGGTTCTCGCACGATCGCGTCGATCGATCGAATGCTGAACCACGAAAAAAGCCCCAGGTGGGGCTTGAGAAGATCCCGTTTAAGGGATGATGAGTTGGTGAATGGCTTGAATGGGCGCACCAGGATTCGAACCTGGGACCTCACCCTTATCAGGGGTGCGCTCTGACCAACTGAGCTATGCGCCCGACTCGCGGGTGTGATGGCACGATTCTACCGAGTCCTCGCCGAGTGTCAACCATCCAGCGGTTTCGGCTTCCTCGATCGTCATCTCTCAACGTGCGTTGATGCCTTCTGGATGGCTCCATTTTCAAGGCATTTCAGACCCGAGAGGCTCATTGCGGAATGCTTTAACTCACCCCATTCGGCCGCTGAGTTAGACCAGCCGTGTCATGGTGTTCCGTCACTCGAGTCTATGCGGATCTTCTGCGCTGGAACCGCTCCTTTGGTTTCCACTGAACCCTCTGGTTGTCTCCCCTGTCCGTCTGTTATGCGACTGACCACGGTTCCTTTCGCCAGCCATTCCAGCCGGTTCCTTGTCAGCGTTTCGGGGCTCGATCGATGCTCAAGCGATCGTTTCGGTCGCACAACGGTGACGATGCCTAAGAACCATGATGACCTGAAGCACGATCACTACGTCTCAACGGAATCAGCCCATTGACAGGCCTCCTTCAACCTCGTACCATGACTTCTCTTGAATCGCTCAAGGGCAGATAGCTCAGCTGGTAGAGCACAGGACTGAAAATCCTGGTGTCGCCGGTTCGATCCCGGCTCTGCCCACTTGGACTTACGTCAAATCATCCCCTAGAATCAACACGGTAGCCCGACACGCTATCCGGGGAATCCGTGTTCGATTTCCAGGGAGCCGAAGCCGTGGCTTTGGAAAGCCCGGAAGGCTTATTACGCCCAAATTGCGGGCGTCCAGGTGCGTCTCTGCAGCCAGGATCAAGGCAAGGCAGAGGCTCAGAGTGAACTTTACCGACGGTTGGCCGACCGTGGATGGCGCCGATCGCCAGGTCGCTCAGTGTCCGCGAACTGTTCAATGAGTTCCTCGAAGACGTTGCCCGCCGCGTCGAACGCGGGGAGCGATCGCAATCGACCTATGACGGCTATCGCCGCTTCCTCAAGCCGGCCGCCAAGGTCCTGGGGGCCCGTCGTCCGGAAGAAGTTCGGCCGATTGACGTCCAGCGCTGGGCCGAGGCCCCGAGCCTGTCCTGGAATGCCACGACGCGGTTCAACGCCATCACCGCAGTCAAGGCGGCCTTCTCCTGGGGCCGCAAGGCCGGCCTGCTGCGCACCAATCCGATCGAGCGGATGGAACGACCAACGCCCCTGCGGCGCGAGTTGGTGCCGACCGAGGATGAGGTGCGTGCTCTCATCGCGGGCGCCGGCGACCAACCGTTTCGCGACCTGCTGATGGCGCTCTGGGAGACCGGTTGTCGGCCCCACGAGGTGTTGACCCTTGAGGCGGATCGAGTCGACCTCGACGCCATGGTCTGGCTCGTGCTGAACAAGACGCGGGGGAAGACCGGGGTCCGCGATCGACGCGTACCGATCAACGATCGCGTCGCGGAGATTCGCCGTCGTCTCTGCACGCAATGGCCCACCGGGCCGATCTTCCGCAACTGGGGCGGCAACCCCAGGACCCGTCACGCGATCGCCTGGCGCTTCAAGCGACTCCGTGACGGGATCGGTCCGTCGCCGGGAGTGACCAGCTACGGGCTCCGGAACCTCTTCGGCAAGGCGAGCCTGAAGGCGGGAAACACGTCGTCGGAGACGGCGGCCTTGATGGGGCACCGTGATGCCCGGATGGTCGATCCGGTTTACGGGCACTGGGACGATCATGATGAGATCGTCCGGAAGGCGGCCCGGCGGGTCCGGATTGCTTGACCACTGCCAGCTTCTTCGCCTCGTTGAAAAAGGAGCTGATCCACCATGAGGACGACGCCACGAGAACGGAAGGAAAAGTGATTGTCTTTGAGTAAATTGAAGTGTTCTCTTGCCGAATCCGAAGGCATTCTTCCTCGGGGTATCAGTCCCCCAACGAGTTCGAGCGGGCCGGATCACCGTGAACTCCGCGCTTGCCATTCGTGGGGAATTAAAAAACTAGGGTGGTAAAGCCTGTTTGATCAGGGAATCCTCAAGCGATTGGAGATAGGCCGTCGGGTTGCGGCCGAAGCGGCGGTCCAGCGTCTGCACCGCTCGGCGTTGCTTCGATGTCCCGAGGAGA